>CAMOZC010000001.1 GCA_946630785.1 uncultured Clostridia bacterium
TATGGATAAAAAAATTACAAAACAAAAAAATCAAGCGACAGTCGTAATGACTTTCACAAAAGAAGAATGGGAAGCTGCTAATGAAAGCGCTTACAAAAAAAATGCTAGCAAATATAAAGTAGCAGGATTCCGTGCCGGTAAAGCACCACGCAAAATGATTGAACAACAATATGGAGCAGGTATCTTTGTCGAAGATGCAATTCAAGATTTATTCGCTGCTAATTTTGGTGACGATTTAAAATTAATTGATTATCCTCACTTGGATTTTGAATTTACCAAAGAAGGTGGAATTAAATTGACCGCTACTTGTGATATTGAACCTGAAGTTACTTTGGGACAATATACTGACTTAGAAATTAAAAAAACCGAAGTTAAAGTTGGTGCGAAAGACGTTGATGCTTATTTAACCCGCTTACAACAAACTCGCGCGAAACAAGTTGCCGCCGAAAAAGATCATGCCGTTGCTAACGGTGATATTGCTGTAATTGATTTTAAAGGCAGTGTTAATGGTAACTATTTTGAAGGTGGTACTGCACAAAATTATGAATTGGAAATTGGCAGTCACAGTTTCATCGATAATTTTGAAGACCAATTAATTGGTATGAAGATTGGTGAAGAACGTGATGTTAACGTTACTTTCCCGAAGGAGTACCATGTTGAAAACTTACGCAATGCTAAGGCTAAATTTGAAATTAAATTGAATAATATTATGATTAAACAATTACCAGCTTTGGATGACCAGTTCGCAAAAGAAGTTTCTGACTTTGATAACATGAAAGCATTCAAAGATGACATCTTGAAAAAATTAACCGAACAAGCTACTAAGCAAGCCGAATATGCCGACGAAGAAAAATTGTTTGAAAAGATTATGGATAATGCCAAAGTAGAAATTCCTGATAAAATGATTCATGATTATGCACATTCGATGATTCACGACATGGAACACCAATTGGCATCACAAGGTGCAACGATGGAAATGTATGCTCAATATATGGGCACAACTGTTGAAAAGATTCACGAAGAACAACACACCTTGGCCGAGAAACAAGTTAAAATGCGTTTGGTTATGGATGCAATCGTGGAAAAAGAACATTTGTCTGACAAAGATCGACAAAAACAATTTGATAAATTGACCATATTCTTAAAGGGGAGAAACAAAATATGTTAGTTCCAATGGTCGTTGACCAAACAGCGAATGGTGAACGTAGTTATGACATTTACAGTCGCTTGTTGGAAGACCGCATTGTTTTCTTGAACGGGGAAGTCAACGCGCAATCGGCTAATTTGGTCGTGGCGCAGTTGATTTATTTGGAAGCTAAAGACCCAAACAAAGATATCTCGTTGTACATTAATAGTCCAGGAGGTACTGTTACCGACGGCTTCGCAATTTATGATACAATGCAATACATTAAGTGTGACGTATCAACCATTTGTGTTGGTATGGCGGCTTCCATGGGTGCGTTCTTGTTGTCGGCTGGTGCTAAGGGAAAACGCTATGCTTTAGCCAATAGTGAAATTATGATTCACCAACCACTCGGTGGTACACAAGGACAAGCTACGGATATTCAAATTCAGGCCGAACATATTTTGCGTTTGAAAAAACGTTTGACCAAAATTTTGGCAGATAATTGCGGTAAATCCGAAACTCAAGTCGCGGCGGATTGTGAACGCGACCATTACATGAGCGCGAACGAAGCTAAAGAATACGGCTTGGTGGATAAAGTCTTTACCAAACGTGGTTAAAAGATTGTGTGTTGTTGGGTATAATTGCACCCGACAATGGAAAAATAACAAATGATTGATGGTCAAGAAGGAGGTGCCATATGACCACTTTATGCAGTTTTTGCGGACGTAGTAGCCGTGAAGTTAAAAAAATTATCGGCAGCCCAACTGGGTCGGCCTATATTTGTGAATATTGTATTGAAGCGTGTGCGGATGTTTTGTTGGCTAATCGCGAACATAAAGCACCAGCTGATTTGGTTTTGTTACCACCAGCTGAAATCAAAGCCAAGTTGGACGAATATATTATCGGACAAGACGAGGCCAAGAAGACTTTGTCGGTGGCGGTGTATAACCATTACAAACGCATCAATTACAATCAATATTTAAAACACAGTAAGAAGAAAGACCGTAAACCAGATGACGTCGAATTAGAAAAGAGTAACATCTTAATGATTGGACCCACTGGTTCGGGTAAAACTTTGATGGCAAAAAATCTTGCCCGTATTTTGGATGTACCATTTGCGATTGCCGATGCGACGACCTTGACCGAAGCCGGTTATGTCGGTGAAGACGTCGAAAACATTTTGTTAAAGTTGTTGCAAAATTGTGACTATGACGTGGAAAAAGCACAACGTGGTATTGTTTATATTGATGAGATTGATAAAATTGCGAAGAAAGGCGAAAACCGCAGTATTACACGTGACGTTTCTGGTGAAGGCGTACAACAATCATTGTTGAAAATTATTGAAGGTACGATTGCCAATGTACCACCTCAAGGTGGACGCAAACACCCCAGTCAAGAATGTATCCAGATTGATACTTCCAATATTTTATTTATCGTGGGTGGTGCTTTCGTTGGTTTGGAGAAAATTGTTTCCGCGCGCTTGAATGGCAGTGGTTTGGGCTTTGGCGCCGAGTTAAAAAACAATACAGACGAATCCGCTTCAGTCACTGACGTGAAAAAAGTTAGCCCGGTTGATTTAGTAAAATTCGGTATCATTCCAGAATTTGTGGGACGTGTTCCTGTTGTTGTTGGCTTGGATGCGTTGGATCGTGAAGCCTTAATTAAAATTTTAACGCAACCCAAAAACGCGCTGATTAAACAATTCGTAAAAATGTTTTCTTTGGATAATGTTAAGTTGGAGATTACCAAGGACGCGATTGAACGGATTGCGGATTTGGCTTTGGAATTAAAAACGGGCGCCCGCGGTTTGCGTACCATTTTAGAAGATGCCTTGTTGGACGTTATGTATGCGACACCGGCGGACAAAACCATTGATAAAATCATTATTGATGCCAATGTCATTAACAAGGTGGCGAAACCCAAAATTGTACATGCCGAAAAGAAAGCCATCGCGACCGAAAAGTCAGCCAGTGCCGATAGTCCTGTGACAGAAATTAAAACTAAAACAGCCGCCAAAACTTCGGCGTGAATAACTGCTTACTAAAAAAACAAAGACCCGCATCTTTACGGGTCTTTTTTGTATGTAGTGCAAGAACCCCTTGTGGTTTGTATGGAGTAGATGGTATACTGTCATGAGTATTTGTAAAAATGCAAATACTATTTAAGGAGAAAAACCAATGCCAAAGAAATCAATTATCGCAATTTTAAGTGCGGTCGTGTTAATGGTGGTGGCGTCAGTTACTTTGGTGTTTACCATTGGACCCAAAACCAGCGCGGACAGCGAAGTAATTGAAACGGTGCCAGTTGAGTATCTGAATTTGACCAATTATGGTAAAATCTTGGGTAATGGTTCCAGTTATGGTGGGAATGCATTTACCGCGGACGGAATAACATGGATTCAAAACCATTTTCAAAACCATGCAAAATACCGCGTGGAAATTCCCGAAGGTGTGACCCATATTTGCAGTTACGCGTTCCATGGTTGCAGTGGTTTAACGAGTATTACGATACCCGAAAGTGTGACTGGTATCGGCAATAGAGCGTTCGATTGGTGCAGTGACTTAACGAGTATTACGATACCATCCAGTGTGACCAGTATTGGCGATGAAGCGTTCGCTTATTGCAGTGGCTTAACGGGTATTACGATACTCGAAGGAGTGACCAGTATTGGCGATCACGCGTTCGAAGATTGCAGTGGCTTAACAAGTATTACGATACCCGAAAGTGTGACCAGTATTGGTGAATACGCGTTCCGTGATTGCAGTGGATTAACGAGTGTTAATATACCCGAAGGAGTGACCAGTATTGACCAAGGCACGTTCTTTGGTTGCAGTGACTTAACGAGTATTACGATACCCGAAAGTGTGACCAGTATTGGTCATAACGCGTTCCGTGATTGCAGTGGCTTAACGAGTGTTACTTTTGCCGAGAATTCTCAATTAACCAGTATTGGCGGAGATGCGTTCTCTGGTTGCAGTAGGTTAAAGAGTATTACGATACCATCTAGTGTGACCAGTATTAGCTATGCCCCGTTCAAGGATTGCGATAAGTTAACCGAAATTATAATTCATAATCCGGATTTGATAGACGAGCCCGGTTTAGCTGAATACAAAAATTCTGACATTGTCCGTTATGAAGGGTCAACCGAACCTGCAACCCCAGTTGAAAATCAAAGTACTATCAACAACCAAAACAATAGTGCTTTGATTTGGGGG
Source organism: uncultured Clostridia bacterium (assembly GCA_946630785.1). GTDB lineage: Bacteria > Bacillota > Clostridia > Christensenellales > UBA1242 > RGIG8050. Next base: position 4,342 of record CAMOZC010000001.1, read on the forward strand.
ATTGCAGGCACCGCCGCGGGTATCGTCGTTGGTATCGTAATTAGCAAACGCCGACGTAAATAATTATTACAAGCAAAACAAAAAGTCTGACAAAATCCGTCGGGCTTTTTTTTCTGGTTTGAATTTGGGGATTTGGTGGTATGATGGAATTGTTAATGAACGCCAAAATTTTAAACGGTAATGTTTTGAAATTAATTGCCATTGTTGCGATGACTTTGGACCATGTGGCGTGGGTAGTGTGGTCGGTGCATGGTTTTCACGTGGGATTATTGGTGATACGGGTAATCGGCAGGCTGACTTTACCAATCATGTGTTTTTTAATTGCGGAAGGTTTCTTTTATACACGTAGTCGTGCAAAGTATGCGTTAAGGTTGTTTTTGTTTGCGGTGATTGCACATTTTGCTTTCATGTTTTGTTTTAATCAGGGGCAAGGAAAATGGTTTTTTGTGCCGTTCTTGGGTGGTGACTGGCAGGGGCAAACTAGTGTTATGTGGGGATTGGCTTGGGGATTGATTTTGCTGTGGGTTTTTCATACTAATTGGCACTGGGTATGGAAATTTTTGGCGGGTGCGGCGATTATCTTTTTGACTTTGCCGGCGGATTGGGGTTGTGTTGCGCCATTATTAATTTTGGCATTTGGCAAAAACCGCGGACATTTTTTATTACAAATGTTTTGGTTGGTGGCAATCGTTTGGGTGGATACATTTGTTACGCTGGCGTATTCTCATTCGGTTATGGCTTTGATTAACTTAATGGTGATTATTTGTGTTCCGGTCTTATGGCAATACAACGGACAGCGCGGCAGGTCGGTACGCTTGAATCGTTTCTTGAAATGGTTTTTCTACCTTTATTACCCGTTACATTTGTTTGTGATTGGGTTACTTCTGTTTTATGGTTTGATTTAAAACAATAAAAAACCCGACTGTGCATCGGGTTCTGTGTTTTTTTTTGTTAAGCTTGTTTTTGGTCGGGGACATCGGCGCTGATTAACGAAACTTTGTAGCCGGTCCATTTTTGACTGATTTCTTCTAGGGTAGATGGGGCAGTGACTTCGGTATCGTATTTAGTGGCTAATTCAAAATAGTATTTGATTAACTCTTCGGCGCAGGCATAAACAGATTCCAAGGTTTCACCTTCGCAGTACAAAGTTAAATCTGGGATGTAGCCGTTATAAACATTTTCATCCTCATTAAAAATGAATACCATTGGATAGGTAAATCTCATATTCTAATTTTAGAAAATAAATTGCTACTTGTCAAAAGATTATTTTATGGTATAATGCAAATATGGAGACAGAAAAGAAAGTGCAAGACGCGAGAGGATTTGTCGTTTTAAAAGGCAAAGTGTTCGGTTTTAATATGGAGGGTAAACAACCGCGCATGCATGAAAGTATCGCCAGGGATTTAGAAAGTCGTGGTGTCAGTATGGGTCAATTGAATTTTAATAATTTCCGCGTTGACGAGTTAGCATCACAAACAGAAAAGAACCTTGCGAATCGTCATATTGAACGTTAAATTTAAACAGTTGATTGAACAATTTAATAATATAAAAAACTACATTGACAATTTTTTTGAAAAAAGTTAAAATAACATTTATAACATTTAGGAGAAGGGAGAAAGTATGCCTACGATTAACCAGTTAATCAAAAATGGACGTAAAAAGTCTGCTAGCAAAAGCAAGGCTCCAATTTTGGAACAAAACCCACAAAAACGTGGTACCTGCTTGCAAGTAAAGACTACTACGCCAAAAAAACCAAACTCTGCATTGCGTAAAGTTGCGCGTGTACGTTTGTCAAACAAGCAAGAAGGTACTTGCTATATCGGTGGTGAAGGCCACAACTTACAGGAACACAGCGTGGTATTAGTACGTGGTGGTAAAGTTAAAGATTTACCAGGTGTACGTTATCACATCGTTCGCGGTGCTTTGGACTGCGCTGGTGTTGCAAAACGTAACCAAGGTCGTTCTAAATACGGCGCTAAGAGGGGGAAGAAATAATGCCAAGACGTAGTGGAATTACACCGCGCGAAGTTTTACCAGATCCAATCTATAAATCAACCGTGGTGACAAAATTAATCAATCAAGTTATGGTAGACGGTAAAAAGGGTATCGCCCAAGAAATCGTTTACAACGCTTTAACTGGTTTGCAAAAGAAAACTAACGTTGAACCAATGACCGCTTTCAATCAAGCATTGGAAAACGTTATGCCTGTTTTGGAAACTAAAGCTCGTCGTGTTGGTGGTAGCAACTACCAAGTTCCATGCGAAGTTCGTCCGGCACGTCGCCAAACTTTGGCTATTCGCTGGTTGGTTGACGCTGCACGTAAACGTAGTGAACGTGGTATGGAAGCTTGCTTAACAGCAGAATTGTTTGATGCTTATAACCAAACCGGTGGCGCTTTCAAAAAGAAAGAAGAAATGCACCGTATGGCTGAAGCCAACAAAGCTTTCGCTCATTATAAATGGTAAGAGAAATGCAGTCTACGCGTCGGTAAATCTACCGACGCGTTTGGCTGTTTTTTTATATTTAAAAACAATAAAGGGGATAATTTAAAATTATGGCAAGAACAACAGATTTAAGGGACTATCGTAATATCGGTATTATGGCGCACATTGATGCGGGTAAAACTACAACTACCGAACGTATTTTGTATTATACTGGTATGACTCACAAAATTGGTGAGGTTCATGATGGTGCAGCAACAACCGACTGGATGGTTCAAGAGCAAGAACGTGGTATTACCATTACTTCTGCTTGCGTTACCGTTATGTGGAAAAATCACCGTATTAACATTATTGATACACCCGGTCACGTTGACTTCACGGTTGAAGTTGAACGTTCTTTAAAGGTTTTGGACGGTAGTGTGGCGGTCTTCTGTGCTCGTGCTGGTGTTCAACCACAAAGTGAAAAAGTTTGGAGCCAAGCAAACAAATATCATGTTCCAAGAATTGCTTATATTAACAAGATGGACCGTGATGATGCTAACTTCTTACGTGCCGTACAAACTATGCGCGACCGTTTGAAAGCAAATCCAGTTCCAATTCAATTACCAATTGGTGCTGAAAAAGATTTCCGCGGTATTATTGACTTGGTTACGATGAAAGCAACTATCTATACCAATGATTTAGGTACAGATATGAAAGTTGAAGAAATTCCAGCTGATATGTTGGAAGAAGCTAAGAAATATCGTGCTCAAATGATTGAAGCTGTGGCTGAAACTGATGATGCATTGATGGAAAAATTCTTCGCTGGTGAAGAATTTACCGAAGCTGAAATTCGTGCTGGTTTACGTAAAGGTACCGTAACCTTGAAATTTACCCCAGTATTATGCGGTTCTTCATTTAAAAACAAAGGTGTTCAATTGTTGTTGGATGCGATTGTTGATTACTTGCCAAGCCCAGTTGATGTTCCTGCTATTAAAGGTAACCGTCCTGGTGAAGAAGAATTAATTGAACGTAAGAGCAGTGATGATGAACCTTTCGCAGGTTTGGCCTTTAAAGTTGCAACTGACCCATTTGTTGGTAGTTTGTGCTTCTTCCGTGTTTACAGTGGTAAATTAACGGCTGGTAGTTATGTTTATAACAGTACTAAAGATAAAAAAGAACGTGTTGGCCGTATCGTTCAAATGTACGCTAACCAACGTAAAGAAATTGACGAATTGGTAGCCGGCGATATTGGTGCGATTGTTGGCTTGAAAGATACTACTACTGGTGATACACTTTGCGACGAAAAGAATCCAATTTTATTGGAAAGTATGAACTTCGCTGAACCAGTTATTCAAAACGCGATTGAGCCAGCTAACAAACAAATGCAAGATAAGATGGTTGCGGCTTTGATTAAATTGTCTCAAGAAGACCCAACTTTCAAAACATTCACTGACCCAGAAACTTCACAAACAATTATTGCTGGTATGGGCGAATTACACTTGGAAATTATGGTTGACCGTTTGCGTCGTGAATTTAAAGTTGACGTTAATGTTGGTAAACCACAAGTTGCTTATCGTGAAACCATCCGTAAACGTGTTGACGTTGAAGGTAAATACATTAAACAATCCGGTGGTCATGGTCAATATGGTCATTGTAAAATCATTATGGAACCATTGGAAACCGGTAAAGGTTATGTCTTTGAAGATAAAACCGTTGGTGGTTCAATTCCAAAGGAATATATCCCAGCTATTAACAAAGGTATTGAAGAAGCAAAACGTTCAGGTGTCTTAGCTGGTTACGAAACTGTTGACTTTAAAGTTACCGTTTATGATGGTTCTTACCACGAAGTTGATAGTTCGGAAATGGCGTTTAAGGCTGCTGGTTCAATCGCTTTCAAAGATGGTGCTCGTGCTGCTAACCCAGTATTGTTGGAACCAATCATGAAGATGGTAATTGAAACCCCAGAAGAATACTTAGGTGACGTTATGGGTAACATTTCTTCACGTCGTGGTCAATTACAAGGTATGGACAGCCGTCAAGGTACCCAAATCATTAACGCTTTGGTTCCATTGTCTGAATTGTTTGGTTATGCAACCGATTTACGTTCTTTGACCCAAGGTCGTGGTACCTTCGATATGGTCTTTGACCACTATGATGAAGTACCAAAGAACGTTGCAGAAAAAATTATCGGCGAACGTGCGAAGAAATAATCCAACCGCATAGTTTGAATAATTCACAAAAAGCAGTAGGATTTGGTCCTACTTGCTTTTTATAAGCAAAAGATTTTAAAATAGTTATCATATTTAAGAAAAGGAATGAATATATATAGTTATGAAGAAAACACATCCAATTATTAATCATCAAAACAAAACAGTAGAAAAACCTGATTTAACACAAGACGTATCGGAAAAAGATCGCTTGATTTATTTTATCTCGTCATGCAGCAGTTACTATGGCGATAAGTTATTAGACTTTATGGATAAATACCATTTAACAGCATTGAAAGATGCAACCGAATTCCAATTAAAAGAGTTCATTGCATTGAACCCATTCCTAGACCCAACCAGGGAACAAACGCGCATCTGAAATCTGTAAAATTTTGTTACATGTCAACAACCCGACCGCGTGTCGGGTTTTTTGTTTGTCAGTAAGTTTTTTTGCGGGAGAGCAAATTATGGGTAAATTAGAAAGCAGTTGCGTTTTGGCTGGGGGGGGGGGTATACTGTAAGTAGTGGTTGATAATTTTGTAAGCAGATTATGATTTGTTAGCAAATTAATAACCTTAAAAGGAAAACAAATGAAAAATTTAAAATCAATTTTATGCGGTGTTTTTGTCTTTATCTTTGGAGCCATTTTATTAACCGGTTGTAGTTTTGACAATAGCGGTAATCCTAAAAAAGATAACGGAGAAAACGAAATTAATAGTCAATATGATAGTGTTGCTGTAGCAGAAGCTAAAGACGCAATTATTAATGCTTTGGTTGTTGATGATGGTGTTAGGTTTGGTTACGACAATCGTAATATGTATGAAAAATTTGGAAAATTTACTGCCAGAATTGTGTCTGGACCCATTGTATCGGAAAATATTGTAGGGGAATGTCGTGATGGTCGTTTTGTTAAAGAATTTTGGCCCGGCGATGAAAGCGAGTCTTATCTGGATGGAAATAATAACTACATTTATGATTTATCCAATCAATCGGTTAGATGTGTATCACTTGACGATCTTCCTTCTTGGTATATATATTCACTAACTCATGGAGGTGCTCTTGATGAAACTAAACTTTTTACTGATCAAACATTTTTGAAATACAAAAGTGCAGAAAAAACTAATTTTGCTAATTATTACACGTGGACATTATCAATGTCATGTAATCAACTACTTGAACTTCAGGTAGGATTGCCTGCGGATTATATCCGTACTGTCAAAGCTGGATATAGCAATGAATATCAATTAAAAGTCGTATTGTTGTTTAATAAGAATAATAATCAAATTGAAAAAATTAAATGTGAGTGGCCATTCCTTGATATGGAGAATGATCAGCTTCTGTTTTGTACTCTTGAGGTAGCTAAATTCTCTGGTAAAATTACCCCCCAATGGTATACTGATTACATTGCCAGTCAAAACAACTAATTTAGATTTTAAATTAAAAAGCCCGACGTGCGCGGGCTTTTTTGATGGTGAAGTTATTCATTGTCGGGGGTGTCGGTGATGTCTTCGGAAATGTCGGCGAATTCGTCTTTGTCCGGAGTATCACTGACGATGGGTTCGGTGGGTTGGTTTTCTAAAATCACATATAATGGTTTGTGCGAAAATTTTTGTTTACAAGCGATTTCGTAAAGGCTGTTGGCGCGGAAATCAATTTGGCGCATACGCGTATAATATTTATCCATAGTAGGACGGTTTTGGTTGCCGTGTAAAATAATTGGGGTTAGACGGATGGAACTGAGTTCGTTAAATAAATCGTGGGCATCACTGCGGATTGCCAAAAGGTTGGCATAGGGTAAATGATTGCGTTGATAGATAAATTGAATGTCTTTTTTACTGATGCCCAAGGCGGCGTGCAAGGCTACGCGTTTTAGGTGTCTAGCCGTATATTGGCGATTGGGCATAGTTGAAACCATTTGGTCGTAAGTAACTGGACGATGTCCGCGGAACATGCGCGCAATTTCCGGAGTGGCATTATAAGTTTGTTTGACGTCAAGGTCGGTTAAGGCGCTGAACAAAATGGTTGATTCAAACATTTCTTTGACTGGGTGTTTTTCAATGGCTTCCATGGTAAATGGTAAAACCTGTGCGGGAATGTAATGTTCAATTGGTAAACTATTTTGATAGGCGTCGCGAATTGCCAGTGCAGTGGTATTGGTTTGCTTGTTTTCATCTTTCATGCGTTCAACAGAAACCGGTTGAATGGAACTGTGTAAACGATAAAGTTCGCGTAAATATTCAATTGCTAGAACGTTATTGCTACCGCTTAAAATTTGGGTGATAACGGCTGGCTGAATTTCGGGTAGTAGTTTTTTGATGACTTCGGTTTGTGCCGCACTGTATGACAAACCAGCTTTTAAGTGAATTTTAATGTATTTATCGAATTCACGATTCTTGATTAGTTTCACATAAGCGATTTGTTTTAAAATTTGTAAATTGTTGTTTTCAACACCAAAAACCAAGTAACTGGCATGGGGAATTACGTTAGCCAGTTGGACACCCGCTTTGGCAAAGACTTCCGCGTTATTGGTGGCGTAAGCGGTTGGCATTTCAATGACAGCATCAACTCCGCACATAATCGCGGTTTGTGCACGAGCGTGTTTTTCAATAATTGCTGGTTCAGCGCGCTGTGTAAAGTTACCGGTTTGAATCACAACGATGTGAGTGCAGTCGGTAATTTTGCGTGTTTGCTCAATTAAATACTGATGTCCCTTGTGTAAGGGATTGAACTCGGCAATAATCACAGCAATCTTCATTATTTTATTATACCACAAAAAAAATTTATGCTACAATCATTATATGAAGATTTTAGTGTTAAATTGTGGCAGTAGTTCGGTTAAATATCAGGTGGTTGAAACTACGACCAAAGAAAAAATTGTGGATGCGGATATTCAACGTGTTACCGACCATGCGGCAGCAATTCAGGAAATTTTAAACAAGGTCGACCTTGCGGAAATTAAAGCTATTGGACATCGTATCGTGCATGGTGGTGAAAATTTTAAACACAGTGTGTTTGTTGATGATAAGGTTTTAGCGGAAATGGACCGTATTGAATTCTTGGCGCCTTTACATAATCCAGCCGCGATGGCGGGCGTTCGGGCTTGTATGGCACAAATGCCAGATTTACCAAATGTTTTGGTCTTTGATACGGCCTTTCATAGTACGATGGAACCCGGGGCTTATTTATATGGTCTTCCGATGGAAGATTATGAACAATATGGTATTCGTAAATATGGTTTTCATGGTACCAGCCATCAATATGTTGCAGAACAAGCGGCAAAAGAATTGGGTCGTCCTTTAAAGGATTTGAAGTTAATTACTTGTCATATTGGTAATGGTGCTAGTATCTGCGCTGTTGACCACGGTAAATGTATTGATACCAGTATGGGCATGACGCCTTTGGCTGGTTTGGTGATGGGTACCCGTTCGGGTGATATTGACCCAGCAGCATTGAGTATCTTGTGTGAGAAGCATCATTTTACCATTGATGAAGCAATTACTTATTTAAACAAAGCTTGTGGCTTGAAAGGTTTGACAGGTATCTCTTCGGATATGCGTGATTTGGAACCGATTATGGAAACGAATCCACGCGTGAAAACCGCGATTGATGTTTTCATTCATCGTTTAGTGCAGTATGTTGGCGGCTATGTTGCTGAAATGAAGGGTTGTGATGCGATTGTTTGGACAGGTGGTATCGGTGTGTACCGTAAGTTTGTTTCTGAACGTGTGATGGCGCATTTTGAATTTTTACCAAACTGTCAAAAATTAATCATCAAAACCAATGAAGAATTGATGATTGCTTTAGAATGTGAAAAACTATTAAGCGCGAAAAAATAATCTCAATTAAATTGAACGTTCATAGCCGCGGATACGAACACGTTGTGTTGGTATTTGACTGAGTTTTTTACTAATCTTGGTGCATTGGCGCATAGCGGTTGGACAACCATGATTTGGTTCTTCATATACTTTTGCTGATGCCTTGACCCATGCTCCGTGTGAACCAGCCGGGCTGATTTCGTGTTTGTTGCAAATTCCTTGTTGGTAAGTAACAAAATAAAAATGATTACAAATCTCTTGGCAACCGTTGGCTTCAAAATCATTGACAACTTCGTCAACAATTAAACGTAGTTCAGGAAGAACGGGGTGATTCGATTTGAAACCTATGAATTGATTTTTCGCGGTTAGAATATCGCGTAATGTTCCCTTGAATAGTGGTGATGCGTAACGATTTAAGGCGGCGTGTAAAACTTCAATGTTATCCAGCAAATCGACACCTGCTTCGCCATAAAGCAAGCGTGCTAAATCGTCACGGTCTTGTTCTGTAAAAATTGAATGGTGAGTCTCTCTTGGAAAGATATTTACAAAATTATCATAATTAATTGGGGCTGGTCGATTGGGGACGGTGACCTCAACTTGCGGGGTTAGATGCCAGTTAGCAAGTTGCTGCATGGCTAAATTTTGATTATCCATGGTGCGTGGTTCGGCTACTTGTAGACTAAGACCTAATCCCAACAACATGGCAGCATAACGGCGCAATTGTGGTTGGTAGGCTTTTTTGATGGCAGTTTGAAATTTAGCCTTGAAGTCGTTGGCAACGTGAGTTAATTTAACTTGAGTTGTTTTTATGCCAGCCGTAACGTGTTTGACGGCTGCTTCTATTTTAGCTTTGCGTTTTTCTGCGGCGGCAGCTAAAGCCATTTGTTCTTCTGCCATTTTGCGTTCGGCGGCAATACGTTGTTCTGCTTCCCATTGAAGATAGGCTTCGGCCTTTGCTAATAATCCCATTTGATTAATATATATGAAAGTTCTTTACAAATCAAGAGCGATTTGCTATAATCATCCATTATGGCAGTACCAAAACATAAAGTATCAAAGGCTCGTCGCAATACCCGTAATTCTAACAATAGTAAATTAACGGCTCCGACGTTGACCGAATGCAAGCAATGCAAAGCAAAAATCCGTCCACACGTAGTTTGCCCAGAATGTGGCTACTATGATGGTGTTAAACGCATCGAAACAAAAAACGATGTAAAGGCTAAGAAAGCCAAGGCGGCGGCTGAACGCAATGCACAATAATCTGGTTTTACCAGACCAAGCGATTTTGGTTGGCGTTGGCGTCAACCAAATTTTTTCTGTTGAGGATTTGGATGAATTGGCGTTACTGTGTCAAACATGTAATATTGAAACAGTTGGTCGTGTCATCCAAAATCGTAAAGATATTGATGTAACTTACTACATTGGTAAGGGTAAGGTTGAAGAAATCAAAACTTTGATTGAAGAAACTAAAGCCAATGTAGTTGTTTTTGATGTTGAATTGTCAGGTAGTAAAGTTCGTAATTTGGAACGTGAGTTAAATGTTCCGGTTTTGGACCGCAGTAAAGTTATTTTGGATATTTTTGCCGCGCGTGCGCAAAGTGCGGCGGGAAAGTTGCAAGTTGAATTGGCGCAGTTGCGTTATAACTTACCACGCTTGATTGGTAGTGGTGGTTTGATGAGTAAAATGCGTAATGGTGTTGGTATGCGTGGTCCTGGCGAAAAGAAATTGGAATTAGACAAACGCTTGATTCATGATGAAATTACGGCACTGGAACGCAAGTTGGCTGATGTAAAAAAAGCGCGCAACGTAGCGGGACAGGGGCGCCGCGATAAATGTCGTGTTTGTTTAGTGGGTTATACTAACAGTGGTAAATCAACTCTGTTTAATTTATTAACCAAAGCGGGAGTTTATGCTAAGGACGAATTGTTCGCAACTTTGGATACGACCACACGTTCGGTTTATTTGAATGGTAAAAATTTTGTTTTGACGGATACTGTTGGATTCATTAATCATTTGCCACATGAGTTTATTCGTGCCTTTGAAGCTACTTTGGATGAAACTCGTGAAGCAAGTTTGTTGATTCATGTGATTGATTGTTCAAACCCAGCCCATGAAGAACAAATTGCTGTTGTTAATCAAGTCTTGCAAAACATCGGTGCTGGCAAGATTCCACAATTAATTGTTTATAATAAAATTGATAAAAATCCAGGTTTTGTGGCTCCCGACGGGGCGGTGGTGATTTCGGCTGTTAAGAAAACCGGGATTGAAGAATTAAAGAATGCAATTTATCAATTGATTTAATTTCACTGGGTAGTGCATTGAAGATTTGGAATAGACAAATGTTTAAAATCAACATATAATTTGTACATGAATTTTATTGAAGAAGGTTTAGTACAAGCTCAAGCACGCGGACAAGATATTATTTTACGTTATCCGCCAGAACCAAATGGCTACCTACATATTGGTCACGCCAAGGCTTTTAGTATCTCTTATAGTATGCGTTGTAAATACAATGGCAAAGCTAATTTACGTTTTGATGATACTAACCCAGCCAAAGAAAGTATGGAATATGTTGAAAGTCAAAAACGTGATTTGGATTGGCTGGGAATTAAATATGACCAAATCGTTTTTGCCAGTGACTATTATGAGAAATTATATCAATGTGCTGTGCATTTGATTAAGCGCGGTTTGGCTTATGTTGATGATAGTTCTATGGAGGAAGTCAAGGCGATGCGTGGTGAATTAGGAGTACCTGGTAAAGAAAGCCCATATCGTAATCGCACCGTAGAAGAAAATCTGGATTTATTTGCGCGTATGCGTGCAGGTGAATTCCCAGACGGCAGTCGTGTTTTGCGTGCCAAAATTGATATGGCTTCACCAAATATGAATATGCGTGACCCAGTTTTGTATCGTATTACACGTCAAACACATTATCGTACTGGTAATCAATGGGTCATTTATCCGATGTATGATTTTGCGCACAGTTTGAGTGACTATATTGAACATATTAGTAACAGTTTGTGTAGTTTGGAATACGAAGACCATCGTCCGTTGTATCATTGGTGTATTGATCAGTGCCGTGATGCGTTGCCAAACTTACCTAAGATTCCACCAGAACAATATGAGTTTTCACGTTTAAATATTGAACGTTTTGTCATGAGTAAACGTTGGTTAAAGCGTTTCGTGGATGAAGGAATTGTTAGTGGTTGGGATGATCCGCGTATGCCAACAATTTCGGGTATGCGCCGTCGTGGATATCCAGCGAAAGCAATTTTGGATTTTGTTGAATCCACTGGTGTGACGAAAAACGTGATGACGGTTCCGTTGTCGGCTTTGGAATATTACATTCGTACCGAGTTAGACCAACAAGCCGTGCGTGTGGCTGTAGTTGAAAATCCAATTAAAGTTAAAATTGTTAATTATGACAAAGTGGAAACTTTTGCCGTAACCAATAATCCACACGATGAAACCGCTGGTACACATCCAATTAGTTTCTCTAATGAAATTTGGATTGATGGCGATGATTACAGCGATAATCCTCCGGCTAAATACAAACGTTTGGTAATTGGTGGAGTAGTACAGTTGCGCGGTGCTTATAGAATTAAATGTTTACGCAAGGTTGGTGATGTTTTAGAGTGTGAAATTACTGATGAAAAAGCCAAAGGTGTGATTCAATATGTTGATGCTCGTGAGGCGGTTCCGGTAACAATTCGCACTTTTGAACCATTATTGAAAGTTGGTACTGATTTAAATGATGAAAACATTAACCGTGATTCAATTCATGAAAGTCATGGTTTTGCGGAAAAATGGTTAACTGACCGTAACGACGTGTCAACAAAATACCAATTTGTGCGTAAAGGTTATTATGTACTGGATCACAAAGATGGTTTAGTCTTTAATAAAACAATTGGTCTTAAGGAGGGATTCTAAATGAAAATTACAGTTTATGGTGGAACTAACAATAAACACTATAGTGAAAAAGAGATTCAGGCTTGCGCTGATTTGGGTAAATTTTTGGCGGAAAATGGTTTTGAAATTTTAACAGGCGCCTGCATGGGTTATCCTTATTATGTTGGTCGTGGTGCGGTGCAAGCGGGAGGTAAGGTAATTGGCTATACCCCGGCAGCGGATTTGAAAGAACATTTGGAACGTTATAAATTTGTCACTGATGGTGTTAGTGATTTGGTTTTTAACGAAAATCTTTTGCCAACCAACAGCGAAAACTTTTTAAAGCGTAGTATGGATATGACCCCATATAGTGATTTAGTAATTGCTTTGGGTGGTAGTTGGGGTACCTTTAGTGAACTTTTGTTTTCATTTTTTGCAAAGAAGAAAATTGTGATTGTGGATGAATTCAAAGGTGCTGGTGAAATTTTTGATACCGTGGATGCTTTCTTCCGTAGTCGTGATAACAATCCTGATGTGGTTAATGGTGCTGAAATTATTCACGTGAAAGATTTGGCTGCTTTGAAAAAAATGTTGTTACAAATGGTAAAATAAGCCATAATAATAAGATTATGTCTTGGGAACTTGTTTATTGGATTTCTGGTATCGCGTTTTTGCCAATCTTAATTTTTGCGGTAATCGCTTCAATCAGAGTTACTACTGTAATTGAACATTATCATCATGTTAGGGGAAGTGGAAATTTAACTGCCCGTGAATTGGTACAGAAAATTGCCGGAGAAAAACAATTGAACATCGGTTTAGAAATGGCGTCGGAACAGGCTGGCGACCATTACGATCCACACGATAAAACGGTACGCTTAACAGCAAAGGTAATGAATAGCAGTTCAATTTCTGCGTTGGCGATTGCGGCTCATGAATGTGGACATGCTTTGCAGGATGCAGAAAATTATGCGCCCTTAAGAATGCGTAATTTAGTAATCCGTGTAAGTAATTTTTCTAGTCGCTTATTAACACCATTAATTATTATTAGTTTGGTCGCATCATTGTTTACCTTTGGTATGGCAGCCGAAATATATTTTAAATGGATGTTATTGGGTTTCTGTGTGATTTATGGATTAAGTGCGGTAGCGAGTTTCGCAACCTTGCCAACAGAATTCGATGCTTCGCGTCGTGGTAAGGCAATGCTGGAACAGATGCAGATAATTGAAAACCACGAAGATCAAGTAGCGGTTAATCAAGTTTTACGCGCGGCGGCGAATACTTATGTTGTTGCATTTGCTTTGTCGGTGGTATACTTTTTACGTTATTTATCATATTTTATGATTTTATTTGGTCGCGGAAGAGATTAACAAAGGAGAAAAGTTATGAAAATTGGAATTGTTGGATTGCCTAATGTCGGTAAAAGTACGTTGTTTAATGCCATTACTAAAGCTGGAGCGGAAGTTGCAAACTATCCGTTCTGTACGATTGAGCCTAATATCGGAATTGTTCCAGTACCAGATCCTCGTGTGGATTTTTTGGCTGAACATTATCATGCCAAATCTGTCATTCATTCTACGGTTAAATTTGTGGATATTGCTGGCTTGGTAAAAGGTGCTTCGCAAGGCGAGGGTTTGGGAAATAAATTCTTATCGCATATTCGCGAGGTCGATGCGATTGTGCATGTTGTGCGTGCTTTTGATGATCCTAATGTAACTCATGTGGCTGGTGGTGCTAATCCGGAAAACGATATTGATACAATTAAATTAGAATTGGAATATGCTGGAATTGATAAACCGGTGATTTATGTTGCGAATTATAATGAAAGTGATATTGCTGACGATGGTGCTAATAACCCACATTTTCAAAAAATTAAAGCCATCGCCGCGGCTGACCATGCTCAAGTGATTGGAATTTGTGCTCAAGTAGAAAACGAATTGGCGGCTTTGCAAAATGATGAAGAACGTGCGGAATTTATGCAAATGTATGGTTTAAAACAAAGTGGACTGGATCGTTTGGTTGTGGCTGGTTATGGCCTATTAGGTTTGATTTCGTATTTAACAGCTGGGGAACCAGAAGTTCGTGCTTGGACAATTAAAAAAGGTGATACTGCATTGATTGCGGCCGGTAAAATTCATACCGATTTTATGCGTGGTTTCATTAAAGCTGAGGTTGTGTCGTATGATGATTTTGTTAAATATGGTGATTTGTTGAATGCTAAAGAACACGGTCGTGTGCGTCAAGAGGGGCGCGATTATATCGTACAAGACGGTGACATTATTCATTTCAAATTTAATGTTTAAAATCTCGTAAAAATCATTTGGTAAATTTTGCATTCATGGTTTAAAATCAAAGTATGTATTGGGGATATTCATTATTAAAAGTGTGGGATGAAGTTTTTGAGCCACTTTTGTCAGGACTTGCGTACACGGTTTGGAGTGCAATCCCCAAATTCCTTTATACAATTTGGAAATTAATTGCTTGGGTTGTGTCTCAGATTGAAGGTATTTTTAAAAACCTGGCTGGCCTTGGTGGTGAAAACACTGACATGGTTACTTCAATTATTAATCATCCTGCAGTTCGACAAATTTTTGGTAATCTGGTTGGTTTTGCGACGGCGCTAATTGTTTTCTTTACGATTGTAAAAATCATTCAAGAACATTACAAAGAAAAGGATGGCGGTAATCCGTATAAGATTATTGTACGTACTTTTAAAGGTTTGTTAATGTTCTTTTTTGTTCAAGGTGCCGTGACGATTGGATTGGTTGCATCACAAACTATTTTCAGAGCTTTGGATGCTGCTACTGGTACTGGTTCAATGTCAATTGCTGGACAGGTTTTTAAAGCCATGGCTGCAGATGCAAATCGTAGAAATTCACCACGTTCAGATGGAACTCCGGTTTCGGCTGCGATGAATGAATATTGGGATCGGGTTAACAATCAAAGCACCGATAAAGGCAATTATTTTGTAGTGCAAATGACAGGTAATAATAAAGCAAAAACCAGTCAAGCATTGAAAACGAAATATGTAGAGTCATTCCCGATTTTGCGTTATGGTGTTGTTAATCAAGATGGTACCGTGACACCAGCCACCAGTTTGTTAAATACTTTTGCCAATGAAAAAGGAAATAGAGATAGGGATGAGTACTGGGATCGTGTTGGAGAAGATTTGAGTGGGTTCTATACTACGGTCGGCAGTAGTAGTACGTCATGGTATAACGAAAGTGGTAGTGTCGCTGGTTCTGTTGGTTTTAAAAGTGATCTTTTACAAGGTATTAATTTAACAGTAACACCGACTATCAGTTTAACTTGGTCGCCAATTGATATTACAGATTACGAATATGCTTTGAAATTGGATAGTAAAGTAGAATCAGACGTTGATGTGAAGGTTATGGGTAATGGTGTATTGATTAAAATGGGCATGCAGTATGTCAAATACGCTTTAATATCTAAAACTCAAAAATCGCTGGAAGATAGTGCTAAGGTTTTTGGTATATCAATTAACGGTGGTGTAGGTTTACAGGGCGGTCAAGCGTCAGCAAGTTTTAGTATTGATACACCTTTTGATGATAAATTTTTTCAAATCTTGCAAACTATTTTGGTAAACACCGTGTATACTAATGCTTTTCAAGTTATCATTGAAATGATTCCAAAATTTCCGGGAGAGTTTAATATTGCTGCAATGCAAATCAATATAGTACAAATATTGGGGCCATTGGTTGCAAGTATATTTAAAGAATCGGCTGTTCAAACTTTTCGTATGATGAATTTGATTCCAAAAGATGAAAAAGGCAATGAATTAGTTGAAGTCATGTCGGTGCGTCCGTTTGATCACAACAGTGGTATTTGGTCAACAGTTAATGGTGGATCTAAAGATTTAACCGTTGGTATCGAACAATACCGTATTGATGGCAACTTTGGTGATTTATGGGGTCAATTAGTTAATAATTATTTGGAATTTGTCGAAAAATTGGAATCAACTTCTGACGATTCTTACCAAAAGGCTGCTGATGCGACGGAGGAATTTGGGGGTTTGGCTAATCGTACGGCTGAACAAAGTGTTTGGTTTGATTATCAAGCGAAAGTCAATTCTTATAATGATACGGCCGCTCGATGCTTAACGAATTTGGGTAATTTACTGAGGCTTAGAGATGATGCCAATGCACAAACTACTGCCGAAGGTAGACAGGCGATTTTAGACGATAGGGGTTATAATGGTAACATTTATGCATTAGATACAGAGATTAAAGAAAATTGGGTTACGGTTGTTAAAGATTATAACTTTTTATATAATCGTAAGCCACGTGATTGTTATGCTGATCCACGTATTGTGGGACCAGTTTATAAACCAATCGCCGAATTTAATACTACGAACAATCGTGCGGCTGATATGGGAATTGATGAGATTAAAGCTTCATTGTTCTCTGATCATAGTGCTTGGAGCATAGGTGGAGGATCTGGTAACCACGCGGCTGGTGATGTTAAAGTAAATTTAGTAATTGATGATACGGGGCTTTATGGTGATGAAGGTGCTTATCGCTTGGTCGACTGGGGTGTTTATGGTGATTTGTATACCATTAATCCGTTGGGCACTAACTTGACAAAATATGCAGATATCTACTGTAGTGATGTTTGGTATGAAAGCGTAAACATTACTAAGGAACTGGAAGCAATTGACAGTAATGGACACTATAGTCTGTCAAATTCTAAATATGTTGATATGCAAAAAACCCCCGATGGTACTTGGAATAAACAAGGTGGTATTGCGTATTTTATTGATAAAGCAGGAGATGCCGGTTATGGTACTACTGCTAAAAATGATTGGTATCAACATTCTTCTGCGTGTGATATTCTTAATAAGTTGCGTTTGAATGGTCAAGGTTTCTGGTCCGTTAAAGGTATCTACCTACCAGACGTAAAAAATGAGCCAATTTTCTACTATTACGAAGGTACTAGTCATATGCCTGGTAAGGAGTGGGGAATGACTTTTACCCATTCTGTTAATCCTTCAAGTATTCGTACGTCATCGGCAAATGCCAATATGGCATTTAATGCTGGTTTATCTAAGCAAAGTGAATTGTTTGATTTAATGACAATGGATACTTCTACAGCTAAAGCGACGGAATTTGCGAAGAATATTGTTACATTCCGTGAATTGGGAACCTCGGATGGTGATGTAAAAAAAGATAAGAAAACTTTGCAAGAATGGTTGACAACTAAGCCAGCAACAATGCCAAATGGTGATTACAAAACTGAAATGATTTGGGAAATGTCCCCTGAAAAAATTAATGATTTAATGGCTTCAAATGGTGCTGAAGGTCGTTGTTATTTATTGAAGAGCAATAATACACCATATGTAAATAAAGTTGAGGATTGGGGTGGTTATATTGGTCAATTCTCGTGGTGGGATGGCGAAACGGTTAACGCTTTGTATGATGTTCCTTCAATTAATTTTGCGGTTGGTTTTATTGCGATTATTGCAGCTGTCGGTGTTTATTTGAATTTTGCTTTCGGTTTAATTCAACGTGTGGTTAACATGGCAGTATTGTATGTAATGAGTCCGGTTACCATCGCATTCTATCCATTTGATGATGGTAAACGCTTCACGGGTAGTTTCGTTACTCCATTCTACAAAGAGGCAATTAGTGCATTTGCCGTAATTATTTCGTTGAACCTGTTTGTTGTTTTAATGCAACCAGTTGAACAAGCCGTAGCTACTGCTACTGGTGCGAAAGCTTTAGGCTGGTTAAGTTTGGTTGCTTTTGTTTCAATGCTACCGAAAATTCGTGATTCAATCACATCAATCCTGGGTGCAGGTTCGTTGTCGGAAAAGAGTTTAACTGACGCGTTTAAAGGGTTCAAAAGTTCAATGATGCCATCTGATTTGAAAAATGCTTGGGGTGCTGGTAAAAAAGGTCTTAAATCGGCGGCACATGCAAGTGCAAAGATTCGCAATGCGGTTGATGCTCATAAGGTTAAGCTACAATCTAAACGTGATAAAGAATTAAGCCACTTGAACCAATTGAAGGCAGAAAATAAATTGGGTTGGTGGGGTGAGCGCCGTCTAAATAAACTTAATGCCCAAGATTCAATGCAGAAACGAATTGATGAAGCGCGTGCATCAGGAGATAGTTCCAAGTTGAGCAAACGTGAACGCCGTCGTTTAAAACGTCAAAATGAAGCTGCTACTCAACAAGCTAAAGCAGCTATTAAGCGTGAGGATTATAAGAGTGATGCCGAATATCAACAAGCTCTTGATGATAAGAAGAATGCCTTGTTGAATGATGCAAACTTCAAAAGATCAGTTAATGGCGTTATGGCAGCAAAACACCGGTTCAGTAATACCGCTTTTGCGAAAAACATGAAAGCAATTGGTAATTATTGGAACAATTCGGTTATTGGTGAAATGGTTGAAGCGAAACTTGGTATGAATGGTGAATTATCACAAAATAAAGATTCATTCTGGGGTGAAGTTCAACGTTGGCGCGACAAAGCTGCTCGTGCCGATAATATGGGCAAGATTAAGAATGAATTCTTGGCGCGTGAAAGAAAACGATATGAGCATTTTAATGTAATGTCAGACGTTAGTGTTGAATACCGTGTCAACAAAGATAAAGCTAATTATGAACTTGAAAAAACTGTTGATGGTTTGACTAATTCAAGATTGGCTAGTATGAGTGATAAGGATAAATATATTGCGTTAAAAACAAAAGAATGGTTAAATCAAGGTAAAGATATTAATGACGCAAAAGAACTGGCTGAAATTGATGCATATAATTTCAAAGGTAACTTCGGTGATGCGGTATCGCAGATGGGTGGTGATAAAGCATTGTTTGACGATTTGCATGCGCAATTCGAAAGTGAATTGAATCAAAAGAAAAACCTTGGTACTGGTGGTATTGTGGCTGAGTTAAACAAAGCTAAAGAAAAACGTGAAAATGATCTGACAACGAGTGCAGAGAACCTAGGTAAACTTCTTGATAAAACAAGTACTGAAGATTTAGCCAAAATTAAAAATGTTTTGAGCCATGCAAAGAGTTCGACGTCCTTAGATCAATTAGCCGATAAACTGGGTTCACAACTTGGTATGGATGTTGAACAGGTCAAAAATCTGACGCTTCATGATTATAAGGATGTTCAATCTAAATTGCAGATTAATGACGATATTGAACTATTGACTGCTGCGAAAAAATCAATTGAACTTGATATCAGTGCTACTAAAGTTGTTGAAGATAAATTGGCTGGTCTTGCTTTTAATGATAAGAATGCCGTTATGACTGCGCTAAATAACGCCAATGATATGAACCTTCATTCAACCAATAAAGATTCGGTTGGTTATAAATTAAATCAAGAACTGGCAAACCATAATGGTGATGTTAATAATCCAGAATATATTAAGGCCGCTGCTAGAATCAAACAGGAGGCGATGGATCAATGTGATGCGATTTTACGTGAAATTGCAACACGTAACGAAATGGCAATTCGTGGGCAAGATATCATTAACAAAACTACTCAGGAATTTAGTTCAACTCGTACAATGTCTACCTATACTGGGTACATGAAACAGCGTGAAGCCATTATGAGTGATGAAATGGATCCATACGCACATAAACTCTTGGTTAACGATAGTATGATCCGTGATATGCATAGTTCAGGTAATTATGCTGGCGCGGGTGAAAAAATGAAGATGGTGGTTGAAGCCGTTCGCCGCCACGATGATGAAACTATCAGCAAACTTGGTTTTGATCAAAAAACTGTTGAAACATTAAATGATTGGGTTAAACAAGGTTTGGACAGTCGTTTGGATGGTATTTATAAATTGGGTACCTTCGATCATTCATTCCTCAGTGATGGTAGTTATGCCATGGGTGGTGATACTTTGAATGGGGTTGCTTCAGCCATGACCAATGTTTTACGTATGGCAGAATTGAAAAACCTTTCGGGTAAATTTGAAGTTATGGTTAAAAATCAGTCCGATATTGAAAACTCTGCACGTAATATGGTTACTCAGATTAGGTCGGAAATTGAAAGTTCAATTAACGAAAATGCAAAATGGACACAGGACTTACTCAATGGTGCATTTAAAGATGCTAGTGGAAAGGCAATTAACAACGCTGAAGAGTTGGCAGCCGCAGTTAGTGAGGCCATGAGGACCATTAATGAAGAGGGAAATGATAAAGCCAATAAGCCGTGGATTAAGGATTTATTGAATGGATTAAACAAAGCCAAGAGTGATCATGGTGATGATTACGGTGCAATTGGTGCAATCGATAATGTGTTAAAAGGCTTTGATGCCGCTAAGCGTGCGAATATCGCATTTGAAAATTCACAAAATGCGCAAGCCGATAAAAACTCATATGATGCTATGTGGCGTAAAATTGTCAACGAACAAATGAAAGGGCAATCTGGCTCTGGGAAGTGATAAATAATGGGTGAGTATTTTATCCCGCGTAAGACCAAAATCAAGACCGTCTTCATTAAGGGGCTGACTTCTAGTGATTTAATTTGGTTGGTTTTCGGCATTGGTGCCACCGTATTATTGTTCGTTTCTCAGATGATTCCCTTGATGGTCTTGGGCGGTGTTGTTGGTTTCTTAGTTATTATTGGTATGACCAAGGACATCGCGGGCGACCGTCGTTACGAATCTTTCATTTGGTATTTTAGATTTTTGGCTTATCCGAAAAAATATGCTAAAGCACTAGAGAAGGGTTATGTTGAAATGTCGCGTTTGGCACCATATCTTGGTACTGCCGATGATAAGTTTATTGATTATGGTAATTATTTTGCGTCAGTAATTGAAATTATGCCAGTTGAATTCTGGCTTTTGGGACCAGAAGCACAAACCATGTTAATTAATAACATGGCTAATGCTTTGCGCCGTATTGGGTCGCAACATTCTGGTAGTTTAATTGCTTTTGAAAAACCAATTTTATTTGATAATTACATTGATAATGAAATTCAAAAATATGATGAATTGGTAAAAAATGTTGACCGTGGCGTTTTTTCGCAAGAAGAATTGGAAGCGCGTGAACCAGTGTTTAGGTCCCGTGGACAAATGCTGGAATACATGAACGAAGAATCCAAGGTTTTCCGTACCAGTTATTATTTGGTTATATATGGTAGCAAGAAAGAGGAGTTGGATACCGTTACCGAAAGTGTCGTTCCAGCTTTAGGGGCATCGTTGCATGCTCATCGCTTAAAGGGAAAGGAATTATATATTTTCTTACGTGGTAATTATGGTAAAAATTTCAACGAAAAAGATTTTGACCATATGCCATTTGATAAACGTACAGAATGGACATTCCCCGATAAAATTAAATTTGGTGTTGGTAAATTTACCCAAGATAATGAACAAAAAACTACCTTTACGATTACTGACTATCCGATGAATGTTAGCAGTGCTTGGTTGTATACTTTCTTTAACTATCCAAATTGCCGTGCCGTTATGAATTTCTCACAGGTTTCCAAAGCGGAATCAGAAAAACTAATTGACCGTGCCATCATGGAAATGCGTTCGCAAGAGGCTAGCAAGGGTAAGGAAAGTCAAAAAATGGAAAAAGAAAGCCAATTGCAAACGATTGAACAAATGTTACAACAGTTAAAAACTGGTAATGAACAAATGTTCAATGTTAATATCCATTTGACGACAGATACTAAAACAGCCATCGAATTACGTAATACTATTATTGAAGAGGGCTTTAGGTTTACCAACAATACAGGTAAACAAATTGATGCTTTTGTATCAGCTAACGTTTCACGTTTGGATAAATATGATAATGTTGAGCGTGGTATGGTTACCAGTACATTAGGGGCCAGTTTCCCATTCGTTTCAGATTTGTTAATGGATGACAAAGGAATTATGTTGGGAAGTAACAGTAACCCTGTGTTTGTGGATTTCTTCCAGCGTAATGATGTACGTGTTAATAGTAACATGATTATTATCGGTAAATCCGGTGGTGGTAAATCCTTTGCGACAAAATCAATCCTGACACATTTGGCGGCAGACAATACGCGTATTTATATTTGTGACCCTGAAAAAGAATATTCAACCATGGCAAAAAATTTGCATGGTGGTATGATTGACGTTGGTAATGCGGGGCGTGGGCGTTTCAATCCTTTCCATATTTATCCAAACATGTTGGATGAAGATGATGAAACCGGGGAAGAGTATGATGACACATTTGAAAGTCATTTGCGTTTCTTGGAAAGTTTCTTCAAAATTGTTATGGAAGGTATCCGTTCTGATGCATTGGAAGCGTTGAACGGCTTGGTTAACCGCTTGTATAGCATGAAAGGCATTGACCGCTATACTGACTTTGCTAAATTAAGACCAGAACAATTCCCAGTTTTTGATGAGTTGTATGAATTGGCAAAACGTAGTTACGCGCAATCTAAGGATGAATTCTCGCGTGTTAACTATCGTGTTTTGACAACTTATTTGGAAAAGTTTGCTGAAGGTGGCCGTTATTCTGGTTTGTGGAATGGACCAAATACCATTCGTACAGAAGAAAACTTCTTCGTGTTTAACTTCTTAACATTGTTGTCTAACAAAAACGAATTGGTTGCTAACGCGCAGATGTTGTTGGTATTTAAATACCTGGAAGGTGAGGTTATTAAAAATCGTGAGTATAACCAGAAATACCACACCAAACGTAAAATTATTATTGTCGTTGATGAGGCGCACGTCTTTATTGATGAAAAACGTCCGGTTGCGTTGGACTTTATGTTCCAAATGGCAAAACGTATTCGTAAGTATGACGGTATGCAAATCGTTATTACACAAAATATTAAGGACTTTGTGGGTTCGCCAGCAATTGCAAAAAAATCCGCCGCGATTATCAACGCGTCACAATATAGTTTGATTTTCTCGTTAGCACCAAACGATATGACCGACTTGGTAACGTTGTACAAAAACGCTGGTGGTATCAACAAAAGCGAACAACAAACCATTGTTGCCGCTCCACGTGGTCAATGTTTCTTTATGTATGGACCAGTGGCGCGCTCAACTATTCGCATTGAAACCAGTAACGATATTCGCAGCGTGTTTGAGTAAAACATTTGTTGTGAAGATAAAGCCCGGATTGCGCGGGCTTTTTTTATTTATTTTTGAAATAATCTTGATTATGCCCTGAGTAATATGATAAAATCATAGCGAAACAAAAAAGGAGTAACATAATTATGGAATTAAAAAATAAATTAAAACATTTTGTTACTAATGGGATGAAACTTAAGATGAACAAGAAGCATGCTAAGCCGGTGGATTTGAACCAGCTTGCGCGGATTGATTTTCCAGAATTAGCAGACTTTGACTTGCAGTCATACGTTAATGCACATGATGATTTTGCATTCCAAGTAATGGTCAACCTTTTGAACAGTGCCAACAAAAAACGTGAAAATATTTATGTTGAAAGTTTTGACCATAAGGCGTTGCCGGTAAAATTTTATTCCGCCGATAAGGCAACATTGGATAATGTTTATCAGACGGTCTTTGAGAAGTCAAGAGCGGAATACTTTGGTAAAAATCAAGAACAACAAAACGATAGTGGAATAACAATGTAATAAAAAGCCCGCAAATCGCGGGTTTTTTATTCGGCGTTGTTTTGCATGTCTTTGATTTTCATGACGCGGATTTGCGTTTCGCGTTGGTTTTCGTCCAGTTTCATAGTAATGAATTTAATCTTGGCTTGAATATCCGGAATCATGTTGTATT
Source organism: uncultured Clostridia bacterium (assembly GCA_946630785.1). GTDB lineage: Bacteria > Bacillota > Clostridia > Christensenellales > UBA1242 > RGIG8050. The sequence continues at coordinate 28,383 of CAMOZC010000001.1, forward strand.
CCAAACTGTTGATGCGGCGACGGACTTTTTGGATTTCGTCGGCCAGCATGCTGCAAGTTTTTTCAATGTTGGCCAGTTCAATCATGGTCGCTGTTAATTGTTGGAGTAAGCGAATGGATTCGTCGAAAGCAACTGGTGTTGTTAATAAAATTTTTTCCTTGGGGTGGTCGGTGTCGGCAATCTCAATGTGGGGTACAGTTAGTCCCATGATGTTTTGTGTTGAACAACTAAATGCCAGCGAATGGTGGCGCGCTGACAGGGCGGCATCAACCGCGGCAGTGGACATGTGAGTATTGGCAGCGACGAATAAGCGCAAAGCATGGTTGAGTTTTTTTTCAACCAATTCACGTAGATTGCGGTTTTTTTGAATTAGTTCAGCAAACTTGTGCACCATTTCGTCATATTTATCTTCCAACAATTTGTGTGCACGCCGTGCTGTTTTTAGGCGGTCGTTTTGACGTAACCGCTCCATGCGTGTGGCATTAATATTAGTCGTAGTTGGTGTCATCTTCGTAATATTTATCCAAAATGGCTTTGTTAATACGGGTTAGTTCGACTTTTGGTAACAAGCGTAGTAATGACCAACCCAAGTCCAAAGTTTCAGCAATCGTGCGGTTAGTATTGAAACCTTGGTTGATAAATTGATTTTCGAATTCTGTCGCAAATTTACAATACAGCTGGTCGGTTGCGGACAGTGCGGATTCACCCAGAATCTGTGCTAACTCTTTACTATCTTTACCTTTGGCGTAACAGGCGAAGAGTTGGTTTAAAACTCCTTTGTGGTCCTCACGGGTTTTACCTTTACCGATACCTTTGTCTTTTAAACGAGATAAAGAAGGTAAAACGTCAATCGGTGGTGTAATTCCTTTTTTATAAAGGTCACGCGAAATAACAATTTGCCCTTCGGTAATGTAACCGGTTAAGTCTGGAATGGGGTGGGTTTTGTCATCTTCAGGCATGGTTAAAATTGGAATTTGCGTAATGGAACCTTTACAACCTTTAATGCAACCTGCACGTTCGTAAAGTGAGGCCAAGTCGGTATACAAATAACCTGGATAACCGCGACGTCCTGGAATCTCTTTACGGGCAGCCGAAACTTCGCGTAGTGCTTCGGCGTAATTGGTCATATCGGTTGTAATTACCAGAACATGGTAATCCAGTTCAAAGGCTAAATACTCAGCCACGGTTAATGCGACACGTGGGGTAGCGATACGTTCCAGCGCTGGGTCGTTGGCTAAATTGATGAACATGACCGAACGCGAAAGTGCACCCGTTTCGGCAAATGAATTCATGAAGTAAGCCGCCTCATCATAGGTGATACCAATCGCCGCGAAGACAATGGCAAATTTACTATCACTGTTGGGTACTGTGGCTTGACGGGCGATTTGCGCGGCTAATTCAGCATGTGGCATACCTGACATAGAAAAGATGGGAAGTTTTTGTCCACGCACTAAGGTGTTTAAACCATCAATACTGGAAATACCGGTTTGAATAAAATCTTGTGGATAGTCGCGTGCCGTGGGGTTAATTGGTGCTCCGTTAATGTCTAATTTTTTGGTGGCGATTAGGGGCGCGGCACCGTCTTTCGGACGGCCCAAACCATCAAAGACACGACCCAAAATATTTGGTGCCACGGCAACTTCTAAACCGTGTCCAGTGAATTTGACCGCATTATCGTGAATACCTAAACCTTGTCCAGCGGTAAACATTTGCACAATGGCTTTATCGTCGAGGACTTCCAAAACTTTACCATAACGAACAGTACCGTCATCGGCTTTGATTTCCACAAACTCATTGTAGGTTACACCTTCGGTGTTGGTAACGACTAACAAAGGTCCGACAGCACTTTGAATGGTCTTGTAATATTTGTTCATGCCAATTTACCTCCTAATTCATATTTAATGCGGTTAGTCAGTTCGGAAATTTTTTCCGCTTGGTCGTTTGGAATGTAACGGAATTGTGCAAATTCTTCGCGTACCGTTGGCAAAATAATTTGCTCGTAAGGAATGCCTTTACGCACAGCGGCATCCGCCAGATTGTAATAAGTCATCATCGCTTCCAACATTAAAAATTGTTTTTTCGGGGCAGCGTAAGTATCAACTTCGCTCATCGCGTCTTGCATCAAATAATTTTCACGTAAAAGCGTGGCAGTGCTTAAAATCAGGCGGTCACCGTCAGATAAAGAATCTTCACCAACCAAACGCACGATTTCTTCTAAGTTAGCGGATAATTGTAAAATCTTCATGGCTCCTTGGCGATATTTAACATAATCGGGTGAAATGTTGTCGCGGTACCAATTTTCTAATTGGTCGGCGTATAAAGAGTATGATGTGAGCCAGTCAATCGCGGGGAAGTGACGGCGGTAAGCCAAAGCAGCAGAGAGACCCCAGAAAACTTTGACAATACGCAAGGTGGCTTGCGAGACGGGCTCGCTTAAATCCCCACCGGGCGGCGAAACTGCACCAATGGCAGTGATGGAACCAAGTTGTGATTCGGAACCGAGAACTTGAACACGTCCCGCGCGTTCGTAAAATTCTGCGATACGACTGCTTAAATAAGCAGGGTAGCCTTCTTCGCCTGGTAGTTCTTCCAAACGTCCACTCATCTCACGTAATGCTTCTGCCCAACGACTAGTACTATCTGCCATAATAGCTACGTCATAGCCCATATCGCGGAAATATTCCGCAATGGTAATGCCTGTGTAGATGCTGGCTTCGCGAGCAGCAACCGGCATATCACTGGTGTTAGCAATTAAGATTGTACGTTTCATTAATGGTTCGCCAGTTTTGACATCAACCAATTCTGGGAATTCATTTAGAACGTCGGTCATTTCGTTACCACGTTCGCCACAGCCAATGTAGACAACGACTTGTGCATCTGACCATTTGGCAATTTGGTGTTGGCATACGGTCTTACCAGAACCAAAAGGACCAGGAATAGCGGCAACACCACCTTTAGCAATTGGGAATAAAGTATCAATGGTACGTTGTCCTGTGATTAATGGGACACTAGTTGCCAATTTGCGACGAATTGGACGGGCTTGGCGCACTGGCCATTTTTGTAGCATTTGTACTGGTTTACCATCAATTTCGGCAATTGTATCAGTAATGGTATAACTACCAGAATTGATTTTGGTGATTTTTCCTTGGATACCAAAAGGTACCATGATGCGGTGTTCAATAACGGTGGTTTCTTGTACTGTACCCAGCACATCACCAGCCGTTACCGTGTCACCAACTTTTTTGGTTGCTTTAAAATCCCATTTAGTTGAGCGATTTAATTTATCAACGGAAATTCCGGTAGTAATGCGGTTACCAACTAGTTCACGAATATCTGCCAAAGGACGGCCAATTCCGTCAAAGATGCCAGACATAATACCAGGGGCTAATTCCATGCAAAGCGGGGCATTGGTGTTGATAACAGGGTCACCAACTTTTATTCCGCTGGTTTCTTCATAAACTTGGATACTAGCATGGTCACCACGTAATTCAATAACTTCGCCAATTAATTTAGCATCACCAACATAAACAACGTCATGCAAATTAGCACTATCAAGATTGGCGGCAACAACTAATGGTCCACTGATTTTGATGATTTTTCCTTGATTCATAAATTTCCTCCTAGTTTGATTCCCATTGCTTTTTCAAAATTTTGGTTTAATCGCTGCATGCCGTAATGACTGTGTGTCACTGTGTCTGGAATGGGCATAATGATGGGGTAAGGGATTCCCGCGCGACTATCGAGATATTTACCAATTTGGGCTGCGGTTTTTTCCAAAATTAAAATAATTTTATAACCCGCAGTTTCCAATGTTTGGCAACGATGAATGACGGCCTCGGGTTCAGTGTCATAGTAACAATCATAACCAATCGCTCTGAAAACTTTAACAATCGCTTGTTCGCCAATAACGGCAATCGCTTTATTGGAATTGTTCATACAGCCCCCTTAAATTTTCACGCAACCAAGTAACATCGTAATTAAAACGCTTGCTGATTAAAATGGCTTTAATAATGATGAGTTCTTTTTCGCGTTGTAAATACCACCAGAAAAGTGGGTTTGGCTTGAAGATGTCATCTTTGTCAACTTCACCCAAAGCCTCTAAACGTTCTTGAATTAAATCTTCGCGTTGTTCGGCGCTGGAATGGGGAAAGATATCTAATTGGTTAGCTTGTAAACTTCCCCCCGGAAAGACGATATCACTCCCTTTGTAGAAATTGCGAACGTTGATTAGGTCAACCCATGTTGTTAAATACTCACGGATTGATGCGGTTTTTACCAACGGAATTTGTGTGGAAAGAATGGCAAAAATTGATTGGGTATTATTTTCGTTAAGTTGACTCATCGCTTGCACGCAAGCGAGAAGTGCCGAATCCTCGCAGAGGTCTTTAAAGATGGTTAAAGTCTGTTGGTGTGCAGCATCTAGTAATTCATCATCGTCCGTAAAGTTGGTTTGGTAGCCACATTCTTGCAAAATGGTTAAACAGTCTTCACGGGTATTAGCGGTGGCCATGTCACGAATGCGTTTGCGTGTTAAAAGATGGGCATCGCCCTGCATGATAATGCTCGCATTCGCAAAAGTTATGCCACCTGCCATCTTATAAAACTCCTAATATTTCTGCGACGGTTGGCGCCAGTGGTTCACGCAATTCTGCTAAAATGTTATCAATGCCCAACTCTAAACGATAGGTTTGGTTTTCAATGATAATACCACCGTTAATTGCTGTTGTGGTTGGTAGTTCAGGGAAAGCATGCGCCCAGTTTTTAGCGATTAAAATTTTATCACCGGGTTTAGCGTATTTTTTGGTATATGCATCAACAATAGTTTGAATTTCTTGTTTGGATGCGTTTAATAATTTTTCGCGTGCCGTGGTGAAGGCTTGTTCAATCCAGTCTTGTTGTGCGTTGATTTGCGCTTTGATACAAGACACTTCGTGTGCGCGCTCTTGTTGTGTTTTACGATATTCAAGACTGTCTTGACCCTGTTTTAGGGCAAGTTTTTTACGTTCATCGGCTTGGGCTTGTGCTGCTGCAATTTGTTCAGACGCACGTTTTTCCGCAGCCGAAATCAAGTTGTTGGCTTGTTGTTTAGCATTACGTAAAATTTTTTTGGTTAAATCTTGTTCAGTCATGAATACTCCTTACAATGATGCTGGCGTGGTTGGAATTAACAATACGCACAAAATTGAAATAATTAAACCAAACAAAGCAAACAATTCAGTGAAAACTGCCATGGTAATTGCACGTCCGATGGCATCATCGCGTTTGCCAACCATGACAACGGCTGAAGCACAGACTTTACCTTGGGCAATCGCAGCAGTGGTACCAGCAATCGCAACGGCTAAACAACCACCCAAAACCATCAAGCCTTGGCTAACTGAATAATATGAACCATCGTTGGCTAATACGGCTTTAACCAAAACCAAGAACGCAACGATAAATCCGTACAAGGCACTTGATGACGGAATCAGTTGCAAGATTAAAGTCTTACTGTATTTTTCTGGTTTCTCAGCGATAATACCACAACTGGCACGCTGTACATGAAAAACACCAAAAGCCGAACCTGTACAGCAACAACCGACAGCCAGTGCAGCACCAATTAAAGCAAAAGCATTTCCTCCCATATTTTTTTACTCCTCCTTTCCTTTCTCTCTTTTTATTTACGCGTATCATTTTGGATACGGGCGTAGCGAAGTTTGCTGGCCATGGGTACAAACGGAGTACCTGTGCCTTCATAAAATTTCCCGAAGAATTCGACAAACTGTAAACGGGCATTGTGAATATAGGCTGATAACAAACTTAAGGCAATGTTTAAAGCATGGAACGCAATTGCAATGATGCCACCAAAGATGATACCAATTACGCCGGCACTGGCAAACATGCCACATAAGAAATTGGCAACGTAGGCAATAACGCAACCGACCAAACCAACACCGAACAGGCGAGCATATGATAAGATATCACTGAAGTAGTTAACTAGTTTATAAGCGCCAGAAAACATGCCCAGGATATAGCCACCAAAACGATGACCAAGACCGTTGAACAAAACGATGGCAGCAAAACCAACGCCTGTAATAATTAAACCTGGTATCATTAATTGATGGAACCAGTCAACAATAGCATAGTTAAGTGGAATAATTTTTTGAATTAAAGCAGGGAAGGCTAAAGTTAAACCAATGAACATGACCAGGTTCGGTAAAGCCTTGAACCAAGCAGTGGCGTGTTGTTTCAAACGTAGTTGATTAATCAAGTTTAGTAAGTTACCAACGGTAATTTGAATCACGCCTAAGTATAGTGATAACGCAAAGAAAAAAGTAGCGTCATTACCGAGTGGATCAATCAGCGTTTTGTTCATCATAAAAGCGGGTAAATTTAAGCCAAAGCAACTGTTAAATAATAAACCCCATAAAGCAGCAGAAATACCACCCATACAGAAAAGTGCGATTAGTTGGCGCGTTCCGTCTTGTGGACGCTTGATTAATAAAATCACTGCCGTAATTACGGAAAGTAATAAGCCATAGCCAATATCGCCAAACATCGAACCAAAGAATAGAAAATAAAAAATGGCAACAAATGGGTTGGGGTCAATATCGTTGCGGCCAGGCGCGCCATACATCATGGTGATGGCATTATAAGGTGCAACTAATGGGGTATTGTGGATTAACGCTGGGGGAGTATCGGTGTCGCTGGCGTCTTGTAAAGTCACCGCAATGTTTTTGTCAGTTTGGTTAATTAACTGTGTGAATTCTTCGGCTTTGCGGGCTGGAATCCAACCATTGACGATAAAACAATATTTGGTTTGAATCGTCGAAGTTAAAACTTCTAGAGTATCAATCTCGTTTAATAAATAATCGTAATAGATTTTTAGTAAATTGATTTGTTCTGTAGTGGGTTGATTGTTTTGTTGAATTCTTGTCAATTCGGAAGCCAAGTTATCGTTTTGTTCGGTCAAGTATTCAATTTGTTTTAAAGGTGTACGCTCAAAATTATAATAAGTAGGAAATGACGTGAAATTATAATCGACGATAGTTTCAGCAATGGGGTAATTATCAGCGTCACCAGTGATAACAACAATCAATTGTTTATTATCTGTGGGATAGGTTTCGTAAATAAAATCCTTGGTATCGATATCGTTGGTAAAGCGTTTAAAATCATCGGCAGCGATTAAACCAGCTAACACAAATGTGTTTTTGGTGGATTTTAATAAATTGGCTGCGATAGGTAAAGCCTTGAATTTTTCCAAATTATCAATGGTAGTTTGATTAAGATTGATTTGTGTTTGTAAATCAGTAACGTCAATTTTGTTTTTTTCAAATTGACACAGTAATTTTTCAATTTGTTTTTGTTTCTTGGTGATTTGTTTTAATTCTTGATAAGTTAACTTGATTGGTTTACTATTGGCCTTTAAAAAATTTAAAACACCAGAAACACGGTTTAATTCTGTATTGTAATCGTTTTTTAAAAGTGTGTCGGCAGAGGATAATGGTGTAGTACTGCTTTTGTAAAAGGTAATTTGAAAATTGCCTGTTGCTTTTAAAGTATCAATTACTTTCTTTAAGGCCGAACGTTCTCCGACTAAAGAGACTTTTTTCATCTTTTCAATCATGATTACGCTCCGTGTACGGCTTCAATAATGTAATTTACCGCCGCATCCATTTTGGTTTTAGGAACTTCAATTAAAACAGTTGGTTCCGGTAAAGCTTCTGGTTGTGGTAATTGGGCAATTGTTTCGGCGATTTCAGCGGTAGTATCATTTTCAATTTTAGTAATTCTTTGATAGGTTTGTTTTTCAATTTCGCGAACTTTAACTTGGGCTTGGGTAATCATTTTTTCAGCCTGTTCTTCAGTATGATTAATAGCTTGTAAAGTGTCGGCTAACATATTGATTAATTTTAATTCATCCATCTATGATTGACAAGCAAATTTCATGCTCAAGTCCTATATATATAGGAAATGCAAGACTTTTATGGATTGTCCCCGCGCGAGGTTGAACAATCACGCAAGGATAACGGTGCGAATACTTTAACGCCACCCAAAAAGCGTAGTTTTTGGCAAATTGTGATTAATAATTTGGGTGACCCAATTATGAAAATCTTGTTGATTGTGACAGGGATTAACATTGCTTGTTTGTTTTATACTCATAATTTTTTGGAAACTTTTGGGATTGTGATGTCAATTATCATTGCAGTTACGGTTAGTACTTTAAGTGAAATGGGCAGTGAAGCCGCTTTCCAAAAATTAGAAAGCATGTCGGGAAAAATTCAAGCCCGTGTTAAAAGAAACGGCAAAACAATTTTAATTGCCGCAACCGAAGTCGTTGTGGGAGATATTGTTTTGTTGAGTAGCGGCGATAAGATTCCTGCAGATGGTGTGATTGTTGCGGGTGAACTGAGTGTGGACCAAAGTATTCTCAATGGTGAAAGTTTGGAATGTCACAAGCGTGCTGCAGCAAAACCTCGCCAGGATAAAATTGACTTTATGGCGGAGCAACAATTATTTTCGGGAACAGTTGTAACAGGCGGTAATGGTATAATGAGTGTGACCGCGGTGGGTGGAAAAACGGTTTATGGTAAGATTGCGGCTGGGTTAACCGAAAATCCCCCGACCAGTCCATTAAAGGTAAAATTATCTAAATTGGCAAATTTAGTTTCTTTTATTGGTTACATCGGCGCGGCGATTGCGGCAGTGACTTATTTGGTTAGTGTGAGTGGTGGTGGCATTACTTTCCACGAAATTCTAACCGCAATCACTTTGGTTGTGTCGGTGGTCGTGATGGCTGTGCCGGATGGTCTACCAATGATGATTACCGTGGTGTTGTCTTCAAATATGCGCGCGATGATGAAAGACCAATTGTTGGTGCGCAAATTAAGTGCCGTGGAAACAGCCGGCAGTTTGAATATTTTATTTACGGATAAAACCGGCACAATTACACAAGGAAAGTTGACAGTGTGTGGCGTGTTGTTACCAAATGGTCAATATGTGGAAAAAGATTTTCAAACACAGTTAGGTGGCTTTGGTCGCGTGTTAGGTACGGCTTTGGTGGTAAATAACGAGGCGGAAGTTACCGCACAGGGTTTTGTCGGTGGTAATATTACAGATCGTGCTTTGGCCGAGTTTGGTAGCGAATTATTAAATGGAGTAATCCCCAAAGTAACAAAACAGGCAGTAGAGCCATTTTCGTCAGCAACCAAATATATGGCAACAACTACGGAACAAGGTGATACTTACTACAAAGGCGCTAGCGAAGTTTTACTGCCGCGTTGTCGTTTGGAAAAGTTTGAACGTTCTCGTCTGATGCAAAAAGTGATTCAATTAAATCAACAAGCAATTCGCGTGATTTGTGTTGCGCAAGGTGAGGTTCTATTGGGCTTTGTCGCAATCCGCGATGCGGTGCGTCCCGAAGCGCGAGCAAGTATTGATACTTTACATGCGGCACAAATTCAAGTGGTGTTGGTTACTGGTGATGCTCGTGAAACGGCAGTGGCGGTGGCGCGTGAAGTTGGTATCTTAAGTGATGATGGCTTGGTTGTCACCAGTGATGAACTTAATCATTTAACTGATCAACAGTTGGCGCAAATACTGCCACGTTTAAGAGTGGTGGCGCGCGCCTATCCACAGGATAAAAGCCGTTTAGTTAAAGTGGCACAATCTTTAAACTTAGTGGTCGGTATGACGGGTGATGGGGTGAATGATGCGCCCGCGTTGAAACGTGCGGAATTGGGATTTGCTATGGGGAGTGGTACCGAAGTCGCAAAAGCGGCGGGTGATATTGTGATTATGGATGATAACATTAAATCGATTACTAAGGCGGTTTCTTTTGGACGTACCCTGTTTGAAAGTATCCGTAAGTTTTTAGTGTTCAAGTTAACCATTAATTTTATTGCTATGACAATTTGTATTTTGGCACCGTTGTTTGGAATTGTGGCACCAATTACAGTAATTCAAATGTTATGGATTAATTTGGTGATGGATACTTTGGCTGGTTTGGCGTTCGGTGGGGAAAAACCGGCGACAGTTTATATGCAGCAACCACCTAAGCGGCGTGACGAAAGTTTAATTACTCCCGCGATGTGGAATAAAATTATTTGGGGCAGTGTTTTTGGTAGTTTAGTTTGTATGTGGTTTTTGTTGTCGTCGTACATTCAAGAAATTGTTGGTAACCAACAAGTTTTTGTGACGGTCTTCTTTACTTTCTTTATGTTTTTAAATGTTTGCAACGCTTTTAATGCACGAGCGAATGGAATTAATTTGTTGCGGGGGTTGTTTAAAAACAAAGCTTTTGTAGTGATTATGTTTGCCATCGTAGTATCACAATTCTTAATTGTTTTCTTTGGTGGTGGAATTTTCCGTACGGTTCCAGTTAGTTGGAATTATATTGTTTTTGCTGGTGTATTAGCATTGTCGATGTTACCTGCAGAAATGTTCCGTCGTGTTTTGTTTCGTAATTAAATAATTTGACTTTTACGGACGAATTTCCAGTCGCCACTGGCGAGATTACCTAAAGTTAATTTACCTTCTTTCAAGCGAATTAAATGTGTTACTTTAATATTTAACGTTTCAAACATTTTGCGAATCTGACGATTGCGCCCTTCGTGAATAATCACCTCAATTTGCATGCGGTCATGTTTGATGTAAGTAAATGAAGCGGGCGCGGTTTTAATTCCGTCAATTTTTACACCGGCCGATAAAGTTTCCAATTCGGTTTTGGTTACGGGACGGTCAACTGTTGCATGATATGTTTTATCTACGTGCGTAGAGGGATGGGTGAGTTGTTTGGTTAGTGCTCCATCATTGGTTAATAATAGTAGTCCACAAGTATGGTAATCCAAACGACCAATAGGATATAAACGGACTGAGTTTAAAAGTTTGGCATATTGCTTTGGATTACTGCGGATAACGTCCAGAACCGTTGTACGACCTTGCGGGTCGTAAGTAGTGGAAACAACACCACTGGGTTTGTTTAATAAAATATAAACTTTGTCTTCCGTTGGTTTAACTGGGCGGTTATCAACAGTAACTGTAGCATCTTCCGGAATTAATGTGGCTAAATCTGTAATGACAACGCCATTTAGGCGCACACGACCTGCGGTTACCAAGGATTCTACATGGCGCCGACTGCCCAAACCGCACAAGGCAAGATATTTGTTTACTCTCATCTAAAAAAAGTATATCATAAAATTGATGAATATCCTAATCGCAAATGTACGTAATTTGGAATCACCTGAATTAAAGGTCTTGGCAGGTGAATTGTCTAAAAAACATACCGTTACGGTTTGTTCTTTAGAAGGACCTAGTCGTCAAAAGGGAAATGCTTTTTCTTACAGTGGTTTTCCAATCAAATTTAAACAAATTTCTAATTACGTTGTTAACGGTGAAAAGATTGCCGCTTATAAATTCCAAGGTACACCTGCGGATATGATTTCGGTAATGTTGGGTAATATCATGCGTCACCGTAAACCGCATTTGGTTATTTGTGGTATCAGTAATGGTATTTCTTTAGGTACGGACGTTTTCTGTTCTTCAAATATTGGTATGGCAATGCAAGCTGCTTTTAGTAACGTGCCAAGTATTTCGGTCGGTGTGCCAATGCAAATTGGTGGACACAGTGAAGCGGAATTATTGCCAGCTGCACAGTTTATTGCCAAGAATGTGGAAAAGTTTGCAAAGGCTAAATTACCAACGGATACATTCTTGAATATCACCATTCCTGCAGTTAAAAAATACGATGATTTCCAAGGTGTGGGAATTTCGTCAATGGATAATTTGACCAAGATGACACGTTATTTGGAAAAGGTCGATTGTAAAGGTAACAAGTATTACTGGGCTCAACTAGTGGAACGCGATACTTCGGCGAAAACGAAGGCGTCACCGACCGCGGGTATGACATACTTTAAAAAGAATTACATTATTATGGCACCATTGACTTACAACTGTACTGATATGGCAAGTTTAGCCGAAATGCAAAAGGAGATGGCGAAATGAAAATCTTATTAACGAATGAAGCGGGTTGTTTCCATCCAGGTATCGTTGCGTTGGCAAAAGAATTGTGTAAAGACCACCGCGTTTGTATTGTGGCGCCGTTAACAAAACAAGTTGGTGCCGGACATTCTTTAACTGTGGACCAACGTCCTTTGCATGCACAACAATGGTTTGTTTTAGATAGCGTAAAAATGTGGTCAGTTGATGGTACGCCTTGTGATTGCGTAGCTTTGGCTTTAGATAAGTTGTTGTTGGATAAACCTGATTTAATTATTTCGGGAATTGACTATGCAAATAACCACGGGAACATGATTTACACCAGTGGTGTTGTTTCAGCAGCGGTGGAGGGAGCGATTCAGGGAATTAAAAGTTTAGCCTTGAGTGCAGCGATTGCAAACGAAAAGAAAGAGCGTTGTTACCGTCGTGTGGCAAAATTTGTTCGTCGTAAATTAACTTATTTAGCAACTAAGATTCCAGACTATGGCGTCTTGAATGTTAACTTTCCAGAAAAGGTAAAACCACGTTTGGTAATGCCAGCACCTTTGACTGATGGCATTTTGGACAATGAATACGAGATTGAAGTTAACCCTTTTGGTTCAACATTTGCGTGGATGAAAAATCCGTTGCGTGAGTTTGGTTTAGACGCGTATGACCAGAAAGGTGATTTATATTGGTTGAAACAAGGTTACATTACCTTGACTCCGTTGAAACTGGATTTGTTAAAAGGTGAAGCTTTGGAAACCTTACAAAAGGCAGGAATTAAGTTATGAGTATTAATATTGCGATTGATGGACCAGTTGCCAGTGGGAAAGGGGCAGTTGCTAAAGGGCTATCCAAAAGATTAGGAATTCCAACTTTGGACACTGGGGCAGCTTACCGCGCTGTAACTTTGTTCTTACTGGAAAATAATTTGGATTTGCATAACGAAAAATTAATCTTAATGAATTTAAACCAAATGGATTTACGGATTTATATGGCAGAAAATCATGACGTTCGTGTTTGTGTCCAGGGGCAAGATGTTACGGCACGGATTCGTGATAATCGTGTTAGTTTGGCCGTGCCAATTGTGGCGGCGTATGCTGGTGTGCGCGATTATGTCAATCATCAAATTAGTTTAGTTGCGTCACAAGGAAATTACATTTTGGAAGGGCGCGATATTGGTACGGTAGTTTTGCCGAATGCGGATTATAAATTCTTTTTGACGGCTTCGTTGGAGGTGCGTGCCCAAAGACGTAAGGCTGATTTGGATGCCAAAGGTGAACATTTGTCTTTATTGGAAGTTATGCAACAAGTTAAAGCCCGTGATGAGCAAGATATTAACCGTGAAATTGCTCCGTTGCGCCAAGCGCCGGATGCAATCTACGTTGACAGCAGTAATTTAACGCTAGAACAAACCATTGACACGTTGGCAAAATATATTAAACTATAATTGATGGAAACAATTGTACATGTTGAAAACGGCGAATACTTGGGTCAAACACGTTTTGCCAAAGATCTTTTACCACAATCTTTAGCTTTGTCTGTAAAAGAAGTTCGTGGTGTCGCCGGTGTTGGTGATATTAAAATTAAACGTTGTAAAGATAGTAATCATTTTAATATTGATATTGATTTGATTGTTTCAACTGGTGATTCTGTGCCGGACGTTGCTTACCGTGTTCAAGAAGCAGTGCTGAATACTGCTACACAATTTACCAGCAACAAAATTGATCAAGTTAATGTTTATGTACGAGGCGCAAAGTATGGGGCAAGCTCTAAGCAGAAGTGAATCGCGTGAAGTGGCCTTTCGTTTGATTTTTGCATTAGGTCAACACACCGTTTTAGATGATACCGTTTGGGAATTGGCGTTGGATGGGAAAACCGCACCAGCACCAGAAAAGCAATACATTAATCAAATTTTGGAAAAATTCCAAACTGAACAAGTATCATTTGATGAACGCATTAAGGCACATTTGCAAAAATGGACAATTGACCGTTTACGTCAAACTGACTTAGCGGCTTTGCGTTTAGCTTTGAGCGAAATGGCTTTGGGTTCTGTCCCTGTGCCTGTTGTCATTAAAGAAGTTGTTGGCTTGGCAAAAAAATATGGTGAAGCACAAAGTGCGGCTTTCGTGAATGGAATTTTAGCCAAATTAGCGGAGTAATATGGAGTTATCTGTAACTCAATTAAACAATTACATTAAATCGGTCTTTGTTGCCGAGGAAATGTTGCATAATGTTTTATTGAACGGGGAAGTGTCCGGCGTTTCGGTACGTGGCAGTGGCGTTTGGTTTACTTTGCGTGACCGCGAAGCGGCTATCCCATGTGTTTGTTGGGAAAAGTCACGTTGTGCCGTGAAAGATGGCGACCAAGTTACTTTGCGCGGTTCGGTTGATTATTGGCAAAAAGCCGGAAAAATTAATTTCAATGTCCATGCGTTAGTAAAGACGGGTGCGGGTGAGTTATTAGAACAGTTAAAAGCCTTAACGGAAAAATTGAAAAAAGAAGGCCTGTTTGATAAAAAGAAAGCGATGCCGGCCAAAGTCAAACGAATTGGTGTGGTGAGTTCGCGTTATGGGGCTGTGATTCACGATATTATGACTGTCACTAAACGTCGTAATCCGACAGTAGATATCGTCTTGTATCCGGCTGCAGTACAGGGCGAAGGGGCGGCGCGTGAAATCTGTGCTGGTGTTGAATATTTTAATCGGATGAAAAGCGTGGACTTAATCATTGTTGCGCGTGGCGGTGGCTCAAATGAAGACTTGTCGTGTTTTAATTCAGAAAATGTAGCACGTACTGTTGCGGGTAGTGATTTGCCGATTGTGGCGGCTGTGGGACACGAAACCGATTTTACTTTGGTTGATTATGTTGCAGATTTAAGAGCACCAACGCCATCTGCGGCAGCCGAAATGGTAATTCCAGAGTTGGTTTCTCAAAAAGATGTTGTATTACGTTTGTGGTCTCAAATGAAGTTTGCGATTACTTCGCGTTTGGAGCAAATCCGTACCCAGGCTTTGGGGTTTATGAATTTATTCCCGAAGGATTTTGTGGCAGTTGCTAAAGAGGGAAAAGTTATTAAAAGTGTGAAAGAACTTAAGCCGAAAGACAAATTGCAAATTTGCTTTAATGATGGTAGAATAGGAGTAACGGTAGATGAATAAGACGATTGCAGAATTAGAAAAATTGACTCAGAGTATTCAGGCGGAAAAGCGTATCGACCAGGCTTTGGATACTTTTATCAATGGTGCGCAGTTGGTTAAAACTGCTTTAAAAGAATTAGACCAGGTCGAAGGTAAGGTTTACGAAGTTATTAATGATGTCGAAAAAGTAATGGAGGAATAATGCTGAATACGTTGCGCATTCAAAACATGGCTCTAATTCCTGCCGTTGAAATTAATTTCGGTGAGCATTTTAACGTGTTGACTGGTGAAACTGGTGCTGGAAAATCAATTATTATTGGCAGTTTGAATTTTATCTTTGGTGATAAATTGTCGGTAAATGCCATTCGTCATGGTGCTGACTTTGCGCGTGTTACGGCGGTTTTTGATGACACAATTATTGTGCGTACTTTGCATGCTAATGGTAAAAGTGAAATTCGGGTTAATGATGAACCAATGACAATTAAAGGCTTGCGCGAAGTGGCGGGGAATTTGATTGATATTCATGGACAACATGACACTGAAAAGTTGTTGGATCCGAAAAATCATTTAAACATCTTGGATGCGTTCGCGAAAACTGATTTGACAGCTTACCAAGCGGCATATGCTCAATTGCAAGCTTTGCAAAATGAATTAGCAACTTACGGCGATAATCCGGAAGAACGTGCACGCTTATTGGATTTATATCAATATCAAATTAATGAGATTGAACAGGCAAACCTTTCCGAGGACGAAGAAGAAACTTTACAGCAACGGGCTTTGGTTTTGCGTAATGCGGAAAAACTGTCCGAAGGTTTACAGGCGGTAGTTGATAACTTGTCTGATGCTGATAGTGGTCTGGGTATGGCTCAGAAAAAGTTGGTCAGTGTTGAACAGTATGACCAAAAATTACAAGCATGGGCAGAACGTTTGGGCGCGGCGAGTGGTGAGGTTACTGACATCTTAATTGATTTACGTGACTATTTAGATGGTACTGATTTTAGTGAAGATGCTTTGGAAAATGTTTATGACCGTTTGGATGAAATTAAAAATTTGAAACGTAAATATGGTGCAACGGTAGTTGATGTTTTGGCTTTTTGTGAAAAGACCAAGGCAGAGCAGTTGCGTCTTTTATCAGCAGGAGATACAATTCAAAAACTACAAGCGCAAATTACGGAACAGACGGCAGTAGTGAATCGTTTGGCAAGTGAATTAACTGCGGTGCGTCAAGCGGCGGCGGATAAGTTGGGAACGCAATTAATTGAACAATTAAAAGACTTGGGCATAGAGCAAACGCAGTTTAAGGTACAGTTTGCGGCAGTAGCACCCAAAGCTAATGGCGCGGATGCTGTTGAATTTTTGTTTTCAGCTAACGTTGGTGAACCAGTAAGGCCTTTGGCGCAAATTATTTCGGGTGGTGAAATGAGTCGTTTAATGTTGGCAGTTAAAACTGTGGCTAATCCGGAACCGAATAAGACCTTGGTTTTTGATGAAATCGATACTGGTATTTCGGGTAAAATGGGGGTAGCATTGGCGTCTAAGTTGGCGGCATTATCACAACAGTCGCAAATTATTGTGGTAACACATTTGGCATCGGTCGCGGCGGCGGGAGATACGCACTTCTTGATTCAGAAAAATGTTAACGAAAATCAAACCATTACTAATGTTTATCCATTGGATAGTGCTGCCCGCGAACAAGAAATTGCCCGCATAATCGGTGGTGGTGATACGGCTTTGGCACATGCTCGGGCATTGTTAATTGGTAAACAAAAATGACCCGTGCGGGTCATTTTTGTTTAGTTATCTTTTTTCTTATGATGTCTTGAACGTGGTTTCTTTTTTGGTTTGTTGAAAAAATGGCGGTTGGGAATCATCCAAATTGCGGTGGCAATACAAACTGCTACTGTCGCTGCAATGATAATCCAAAATGCATTTAGTCCAGGTAGTTGGTCAAATGGTAGGTGTACGTTCATGCCGTAAATACCAGCAATTAACGTTGGAATGGCCAAGATGATGGTAACGATAGTTAATAAACGCATACGTTCGGCCAATTGGTTACTGATAATGTTTGAGTAGGTGCCCATAGTTTCGCTCATTAACTCGCGTTGCAGATTACATGTCGCGAATGCTTGTTTGATTTCGACGACGATGTTTTCCAATGTTTCGACATCGTCTTCAGTTAAACCTTTTTGATTCATTAATTTTTCGGCTACAATAATGTTTTGACGTAATGACGAAGCAAAATAAATTAGCGCATTTTTTAAACGCATTAATTCACGCAAACTGGAATCAGCATCGCGTGCTTCCATTAATTTACTTTCTAGGCGGGTACTGGATTTATCAACTGCGCGTAAATAAACTTCATACAAACTATGGAAGGCTAACAAAAACTGGTAAGTAATTTTTTGGCTATCCAATAAGATGTTGGTACGCAGTGTTCCTTGTTTAATTTCGTGGAATTTAAAATTTTCTTGTAAACAAACAGTGACGGTTAAGTTACCTTTCTGAATAATTGACAATGGAATCGTGGTGTAGGGGGCATCGCTATCGGCATCACGTTGAATGACGGGAATATCAAAAACCGTTAAGGTGTAATGAGTGTCATCATCTTCGTCAAGACGTGGACCTTCCTCATCATCCAAGGCGGAACGCACAAAATCTTCGGGAATTTTTAATTCTTCGACAACGCGGTGAACTTCAATTTCGTTAGGATTGGTTAATTGAATCCAAATGCGTTCATCGGTGGGCAAAGAAGAAAAATCGATGTTGTCCATTTTGACGTATTTGCCGTCTTTGTTCATCAGAATGTTTGTCATGCGACATTGTATTCCACAATTTGAAATAAAGTCAAGAATTGTTGCAAATAATATCTTGCCAATCCTTGGGTTTGGCTTTATAATTATCAACATGGACAAATTAAAGAAAGGTTTATTAAAATTATTTGCACCAGCCATCGTTTTATTATTGGTGGTAGCAATGGGTGTTTTTAGTCCGGTCGTTTCTGTGGTTGCAGCTTTGCGTTTGTCGATAGCCGCTGCGGCTACTCCGGTTGATTGTGTTATCACTAATTTACCGGCACGTACCGTAAAAGTTGGCGACAAAATTTTGAATGCGGAATTGCCAAGTGTAACCAACGGTTATGTTAAACTTGTGCATGCAGGCAAAGAAGTTGCGGTCGCGGGACTTAGCAGTGGTTTTGTATATAGTGAAGTCGGTCAATATGAATGGCGCTTCTATACAGATTCTGATGTTTTGTTTGATACTTATATGGTAACAGCAACCAAAACTGCTTATACCATGTCAATGCCAAGCGATGTTATCACTGTTGCGCCAAAAGGTTTGAATCAGTTAGAATTGCCTTTGCCAAATCGTTATACAATTGCTGGTGAAACTGTCGAAGTTGATACCGTTGCCAGTGACAATGGTTTTGCCGCTATTACTTTTAAAGATCATGCTGAAGTTTATCATTTGGTAGCCAAAGTTTCATTGGAAAATGATACCTTTGCTGCTGATAAAATCACTTATGGTCAAAAGAACATTACAATTGATTTAAATGGTCATAAAGACAGTACTGGTAATTTGAAAGTTACTTATTTATTAAAAAATGATAGTGACAAATTATTAGTTGCAACTCCGTTAACTGATATTGAAATCAAAAATGTTAACAAGAGTGATGTAACTTTTGCTAATATTCCAACTGCACCAAGTGTTTCCAACTTGTCATATTATTCAAGTGTTAGTTTGACCGCACCAGCAGCCGACAGTGCAAAAGTTGGTTCAACATCATTTGCGGTTGAAGCAAAAACTTCGATTGCTCAAGTTCAAGTTTATTTATTCCCAACCGAACCAAAAAAATGGAACGGTAATGCGGATGTTCATACTTTGACAGTAGATGCTAATGGCGTAGTGAAAGAAGGTAACACCGTTAGTGACCTTTTGGAAATTGATGGTTTGAATGTTAAAGTTAAAGCCTTGGGTTGGTATCGTTTCCAATTCCAAACCTCAACTTTGTTTGGCTACAAAATGGACGACAAATTTGACAACTATGATGCTATTGAGCAAGATGGTGACAAATCATATGTTCGTTACTGGAGTGATACTGTTCGTATTTATCGCGACAGCATTGAACCAAACTTTGCTTGGGTTGATGACTATAACGCTGTAGATGCGAATGGGGAATATACTGATGAAGTTAAAAACCAAGTAAAGAAATACAATGAAAACTTCAGTGATTATTTAGATGACTATGATGCTTATTTACCGATGACCGAAAAACCAAGCGCAACAACCGCCAAGAAAGTTACGGTTAATTTCAATCAAGGTTTAGTATTACCAGCAATTTTCCCACACGATAATGCAACTTCATTTGCCGATATGCAAGTTACTGCTTTCGCGATTGACCAAATTGAAGACGCTGATGGTAACACAGTTTCTGACAATTATGTATGGAAAGGTGAAAATTCTAGTGAAAAATATTTCAAATATGATATGCGCAAACATTTGCAAATTACTTTCGCCGATAATGGTACCAATGGTGGTGCGCAAGGTGAAAATAATCTTGTCGTTTTGAAAAAATCCGCAGGTTTGTACCGTGTACGTATCGTTGTTGAAGAAAAACAACCAGTTTTCGCTGGTAACAACGAAAAATACAGTGGTGGATATGCTCAAACCAAAACGAAATATTTATATTTCTATGTTGAAGACGAAAGTAGTTTTGATGTAGCTGGCGACGGAAGCAATTCTCCAGTAATTGATGAAAGTAAAGCTTTCCAAGTTAGTGACGTTTATTTATGGGAAGGTAGCACTTTTGATTTTGCTGTACCAAGTATTGATGATGCACACACCTCCAATAACGCACTTAATGTTGATTACTATTTAGTATACAAAAACGCAACATCGAATGAAGTTGTTGCCAAATTGGATTATACTAAAGGTGCTGCACGTATCAATGTTGATTTAAACAACTTGAAAAAAGAAGACGGTACAAAAGTTACTCTTGCTGATTTAGACGAAAATGGTACCTATTACATTTATGCTGTTGCCCAAAATTTTAACGGCATGCAAGCAGATTTGAAATACAAATTGGGTATTGCCGGTGCCGATAAAGATGCAACACATTTCCAAACAAGTTTGTTCAGTGTGACTCCTTATGGAACTGAAGACGAAGTTGCTCGTTATGGCTTTGCATGGAAACGTGCTGAATTCAAATTGCATGATGTAGATTCTGCTAATACTGCACAAATTAACTTTAGCGATAGTAATGTTGTTGCTGAGGATGGTTTTGTTGCTGGTAAGACGATTAAAATCACCAACGTTAATGCAAAATGGAACGGTAGTGCTAAAGTTGATGGACAATTGAGTGTTGCGGTTTACCAAGTTAAATCAGGTAAATTACAAGCCGTCAATTTGGTTAACAAAAATGATACCAGTGCCGAAGTTGTTAGTACCTATACTTTCAAACGCAACGAATTAAACATTAACGAATTATATTTCACGCCAGGTGTCAGCGGTGATTACATTTTTGTAATTGCTGTTAAAGATAATGCAAGCAGCAAAGTTACCACCAAGGTTACCAAAATAACAATTGGTGCTAACAGCGATATTGGTGTACGTCCAAGATCTTTGAACACTGCAGCTGTTAACAGTGATACAGTTGATGCTTCAATCTCTGTTGGTGAAAGTTTAACTTTGCCTGACTATGATTTAGTTGATAGTAGTAACAAATTACTCTATACAGCTAAGAACCACGAATTATTTGAATATGATACTAATGGCGTAATGAACACAACCGCCGTTGGTGACTATACTGTTACCGTAATGGGTGTTAACGATCCTAACTGTGTAACTGGTAACAAATTTGTACCAAACAAAACTGGTAAATATAAATTCAAATATGAATTCTACCGCGGTGCCGCATTGGTAAAAACTGTTAATTATATTGTTCAAGTTAACAACGCTAATGATAGTACCAGTATTTTGATGGGTGAAGACTACAATGAGAAAACTATCCGTTGGGTTGCAACCACTACCGATGCCGTTGCAAATGATACTGCAACAATCGCTGGTACAACCTATCACGTCGGCGCGAACGAAACTGGTACTTCAAGTAAACCGGCTTATGCCATTACTTTGCCACAATTCCAATTGGCAAACTATGGCGCTGCAACCGACTTCGTCGTTGATACAGCTTCATTATTTGATTATTTGGAACCAATCTATGGTGCAAAAACTGCAACTAATGATTCTAACATTACCGGTTATATGTATCCAGCTATCTTGATTCCAATGCCAAATATCGTGAAAGATACGGCAAGTTCTGATGAAGTTGAAATTACTGTTCAAAAGAGCGGAAGCAGCAACTACTTAGTATCAAGCAAAAAATTGAACGCAGGCGGCAGCAAAAACAAAGCCAGCGTGATTGATAAAATTGATGATTATTATGTTTTCCGTCCAGAAGGAACTTTCAGCAAGGCTTGTGAAAACGCTACTCCAGATAACTATTTATTAACCGCTAACAGTAAAAATGGTGCTTCAGGTGTTTATACGATTACCTACAAAACTAGCACCGCTAGTGTTAGTTACAACATTACCATTGGTAACTTGAAAAATGGTGAAATCAGCTGGAACGATGGTTTCTTAACCTACAACAATGGTAAAGAAGATAAGAATATTACTGAAGCTTCTGACGATTTAATTATCGACAAAGACAGTGACGGACATCGTTATGTAACCATTGATATGTCAAAATTGTTCTTCAGTGGTAACGATGACATGTTGGATTTAATTGCTCAAGGTCCAAATGGTGACGGAACTACAACTGGTTACAACAGTGATAATTCTGATGCTGCTACCGAATACTACTGGTCAAAAGTAACTGTAACAGTTTACTATGAAGACGGCTCATTCGTCGATTATGACGATTGGTCTGATGCTGCGGATGCAACCGCTGCGATTAAGAACCACAGCAACTATACCTACAAATTTGATTTAACCAAGGGTAGTGGTACTTATAAAGTTACTGTTAAAATGACCAACAGTTATACTTCAAGTCCAGTATCTAAATCAATTGAATTTACCCTTGATGCTGAATCAACCAATAAAAACGTTAACTTGAACACTGTTTGGGGTGTTATCTTAATCGTCTTATCAGTTGGTTTATTAGCGGGCGTTATCTTCTACTTCGTTAAGACTGCACGTGCAACACGTTTCGTTGATGCACCACGCGCTATGAAAACTAAAGACAAAAAAGAAGACGATAAAAAAGTAGCTGCTACAAAAGACGCGGAGGCTCCGAAGAACGATGCTAAATAAGACTGAAACGCGTGTGATGTCATACATCTTTGAAAAATGCAAAGGCGAGAACAAGGGGATTTTTACCCCGAAAGAATTGCTCTCGGCTTTGATGCCAAAGTATGAAATTACTGCTAAACAGTTGGATGTAGTGATGAGCAACTTGGCCTTAGATGATTACATTGAATACGAAAAAAAAGATAAAAATGGAAA
>CAMOZC010000002.1 GCA_946630785.1 uncultured Clostridia bacterium
TTTTTAAGCCACTGCAATTAGCGAACGCGTGACCGCCAATACTGGTCACTCCTTCTGGTATCGTAATACTCGTTAAGCCACTGCAATACCCGAACGCGCAATAGCAAATATCGGTCACTCCTTCGGGTATCGTAATACTCGTTAAGCCACTGCAACCATAGAACGCGATATTGCCAATACTGGTCACTCCTTCGGGTATCGTAATACTCGTTAAGCCACTGCAACAAAAGAACGCGGAACTGCCAATACTGGTCACTCCTTCGGGTATCGTAATACTTTTTAAGCCACTGCAATAAGCGAACGCGGCACCGCCAATACTGGTCACGCCTTCTGGTATCGTAATACTCGTTAAGCCACTGCAACCAGAGAACGCGGAATCGCCAATACTGGTCACTCCTTCGGGTATCGTAATACTCGTTAAGCCACTGCATTTATAGAACGCGGAATTGCCAATACTGGTCACACTTTTGGGTATCGTAATACTCGTTAAGCCACTACAATAATAGAACGCGGAATCGTCAATACTGGTCACATAAGATGGAATTTCCACACGGTATTTTGCATGGTTTTGAATCCATGTTTCTCCGTCCGCGGTAAATGCACCACCCGTACTTCCATCGCCCAAAACACCATCGTTAATACTTAAATACCCAACAGGTACCGTTTCAATTACTTCACTGTCCGCGCTAACCCGTGGTCCAATCGCGAAAACCAAAGACACTGACAAAACCACCATTGCAACAATCGTACTTAAAATTGAATAAATGGCTTTTTTATTCATATTTTATTTTCTCCTTTGTTCCATTTAGTATCTGCCAATTAAACAAATACTACTTACAGTATAATTCCCTCCCTAGCCGATTTGCAAGCGCTTTCAGGTTTTCGTATAATTTGTCCAGTTACCCCAAAAATTACTGACAAAAATTAATTTTCTTCCGTTGTTGTAGTATCCTTTTTTGCACGGCGCTTTTTAATAATGTGCAAAACAACTTTAGTGGTTACCGCAACCAAAATTAACAGCAAGAAAATAATCAATAAAATATCGGTAATTTGTGGGAAAACATGACAAACAAAGGTGATAATTACACCACACAAAATATTACCTAAAATCACGGTACCACAAATCACCCAGAAATTAAGACCAAGGAGTACAGCAAAACAGGTACCAGTCCAAACACCTGTCATCGGCACGGGAAAAGCCACAAACAAGAACACCGCTAAAATTTTCAACCACAAAACACGACGTGTGCTTTGGGTTTGGTTTTCGGTTTTTAATTGGTCCGAGCGTTTCGCTACATCGCCAACTACGAAATCAACAATGACTTTAAAGAATTTTTTATCTTTCATCCAATTGTAAATTGGACGGAATAACAAGGCGACAATCGGAACCACCAAAGAACTACCTAACAAAGCCCACAAAAAAGCTTGCCACGAACTTAACGCTGCGGCACCCCAAATCGAAGTACTAACCCCTAACGGAATCGCTCCCTTCAATTCAACCAAAGGTAACATGGCAACCAAAACCGTTGCTATAATTGAATTACTACCAAAAATATTCGCCAGCAATGTCCCCAAAATATTTTTCCCCCTTAGGCTTCCGTACCCGAATCGGCAATCGCGCCAAAACGACGGTCGCGACTTTGATATTCTAACAAAGCGTTGTACAAATCTTCTTTACCAAAATCTGGCCAATAAATCTTGGGGAAGTATAATTCGGCATATGATACTTGCCACAACATGAAATTGCTTAAACGTTGTTCGCCGCTGGTACGTACCACAAAGTCTAATAATGGTTGGTCTTTCGTATACAAATAATTTTGCAATGTCGCACGGTCAACCTTGGGTTCAAGTTTTTCCGCCAACATCGTATTTACAGCACGCACCAGTTCATCTTGTCCACTATAATTTA
Organism: uncultured Clostridia bacterium; assembly: GCA_946630785.1. Classification (GTDB taxonomy): domain Bacteria; phylum Bacillota; class Clostridia; order Christensenellales; family UBA1242; genus RGIG8050. The sequence goes on from CAMOZC010000002.1 coordinate 1,910, forward strand.
AACCTAAATTTAAAACAAATTGAGTTTCATTTTTAGTTGCTTCAATGACACTTTTGGCGTTCTTGACCAAAGCCTCTGGAAACTTCGTGTAATCACCCATAATATTTAAACGCACATGCGGATATTTTTTCACAAAATCTTTCGCATTTAAATAATCGGTAAAATATTTAAACAAAAAATCTAATTCAGTTTTGGGACGATTCCAGTTTTCCGTTGAAAACGCGTAAACGCTGACAACCGGGATATGATAATTGAAGAAACATTCTTTAATGACGACATCTAAATTTTTAACACCATAACGATGGCCTTTATTACGTGGCCAACCACGTTCTTTGGCCCAACGCCCATTGCCATCAATAATAAAACCAATGTGCTGTGGCAATTTCTTAAGTTCAGTCGTCATGGTTAAATCTCCTTATGCGGTTTACGGTTTTCTTAATATAAATATATACTCTTTTCAACTATGCGATACCGCTCACCGCGCAGTCTTTATTAAAAGAATATCACAAATATAGGTTTTATGACAAGCATTAACATTACTTGGCTTTTTTGGTTTGGGTTGGTTTCAGCCCAGTTGTCTTTTGTGGAACTATCTTGGTCGGTTTTTTAATGTATGGTTTAACCATTGAATCCGCATTATCAACATTTTCGGTATCATATTCCAAAGGAATGCCATAAGTACGTTCGTAACATTTACGCCAAGCCTCAAAGTTAGCCTGTTTCATATATTCCGCATTATCACGCTCATCCAAATCTTTACGCGGAAAAATTGGTGGTAAAATATGAATGGTATAGTCGCCAAAATTAACACGACCTTCCGCATCTAAATGTTCTGGCTTATCTTTAATTGTAATAAACAAAGGCACGATGGGACGACGGTATTTAGCGGCATAGTGAAACGCACCAGGTTTTAAGACGCGTGGTTTTTTATATTCACGCCACATGGATTGTTCCGGATAAATTAAAATTGGCCATTTCTTACGCAAGAAATATTCCATGGCGTGGTTAAATTTACGCATCACCGACAAACTTAAATTAGCGGGAATCGGCAAGTAACCCGTATTACGTGAAATATTACCAATCACACCTTTCCAGTTGTTAAAATCCGCCGCGACAAATTTAATATCCATACCGACAGCGGCACGCACCGCAAACGAATCAACTTTACTGATGTGGTTACAAGTAACAATATAACCACCAACAATACCAAACAAGTTTGTACGGCCAACCACTTTAAGGTTCGTCAATTCACGATTAATCTTATTGCAATACTTTTTCAGCGCGCGCATGTACCAAAAGTGTTTCCAGCGGTCACGATAACGACGACGCAAATAGTTAAAAGTTTCATCGACAGGGTCACAGGCATCATAACTACATTCGTCAGTGTTTTGGTTAAATTTACCTTCACGTTCATACACTTGACGTCTTTGTACATCTTCATCAAAAATTTCTTGAGGTTCTTTCAAACTATTGACATCTAACATCTGTTTAATTTCCTTTATTGCTTTTGTATCTGGGTTTGTTTTTTCGGTCGGCACCAAGTCTTCAATCCTATCCATAGGATACATTTGAACAATTTTTTTGCCAAACGATTTTTATATAAGTAGTCACGATAAATGTCAGCAAAGTGTCTCATTCGCGCAATAATTTCCGGATAACGGCGTTTATTTGCTAAATAAACCGAACCGCAGCAACTAAATGCTGCCCAACCACGGATTGCATCGCGGGCAACGAGATTAGTTTCAGTTTCAGACAATTCTAACAATTTATTAATCAAATTAACATTATTTTCAGAAAACTTTTTGTGCACTTCAGAACCCGCACGCCAAGAATAACAATACAACTTTGCATTGATACACACCATTTTTTGGCAACGCTTTAAATATCCTAAATTAAATAGCAAATCTTCACCATAACAATATTTAGGGTCAAAGCGCAACGGTTCGTCATTGTTAATTAAATCAACACGAAACATTTTATTCCAAAGCACCAACCCCGCTTTGTAAATCAGTTGTGGTACCATTTCATCGTTTTCATAAGTACGAGTAGTTTTACGCCAAGGAGAAAACACCGGAAAACGAACTGCGCGGATAGCAAACCGACAAACACTCAAATCAGCATGATTTGTGATTAAGGCTTGATATAGTTTTTCCACATAGTTGGCTTTAATACAGTCATCACTATCAACCCAAACACAATACTGTCCATGACAGTGATCCAATAAAAAGTTACGTGTCTTGGCAACATTTTTTTCGTTGACCTTCTGCAACAAAACAATCCGACTATCACTGTCGGCATATTGTTTGGCAATTTGGTAGGTATTATCAACAGAACCATCATCCACAACAATAATTTCCAGATTTTGATAAGTTTGTTTCAAAACAGAACGTAAGCAACGACCAAGATATTTTTGTACGTTGTATGCTGGTATTAAAACACTAATCAAATCGTTTTCCACTTTTACTCCTTAGGTGTTTCGTCTTGTTTCGTGCTAGCTTCATTTACCGTTGCAACATTTTCAGAATCCGCGGTATTCGATTTTTGACTGCGCATCAATCGCGTCTTTAACATCAATAAACGCGGCTTATTATAGCGCAATACCATTAAAGGTAACAAATTTAAAATCGCATCTACCAACGCCACTGGGAATGCAATCGACCAAAAACCTGGTACTGGAACCAACAAAATCAAAAAAGAACCCAAAGTGCCAACCGTGTGCATAAACATTCCTTTGTTTAATTCCACGATAAAACGGTCAATGTAGGCAGGGTCATTTGGCGATTGAACTTTCTTTTTGCTAAAACCGCCTAAAGCACCTAGTTCACAAATATGGTCTTTCCAGACATTAATCTTAATGGCACGATAGAAGTTTACTTCACGTTTACTAACTGCATAGATTTTTGACTCACGATAGAATTTTCTCGGCACACACCAACCTGTCAACATTGCCAACAAAACAGTAATAATAATTTGAATACCCGTTGTTGACGTTACCCAAAACAAAGCATTAACAAAAGTCCAACCCAACACCAACCAGTTGAATATGGTTACAACAATCATGCTGATAATGATAATCATCATGTACAAAATCATTAAAAATAGTTTAACACAATCATCCCAGCAAACAAACATATATTTACAAAAATCGTCAAAAGACGATTTTTTGACCCTAAAATCCATCCAATTTGGGTACTGCAATGTAAAAGTTGTAGACAACTAAAAATCAAAAATGTTAATCTACACATAGTGGTTTACCACTTAGAGGAGAAATTATGAATCAACAAGAGATAATTCCAATTTTCTTTGCCACCGATAATAATTATGCACCTTATCTTTGCGTGGCACTAAAATCAATTACTACTAACTGCAACAAAAACTATAATTACAAAGTGCACATTTTAAACACTGGTTTAGCAACTGGTTTATCCGAAGCCAACATGCAAGCCATCAAAGCCTTTGAAACCGATTACTTAAAAATTGAATTTAACGATGTTTCCAGCATCATTGCTCCCATCAAAGAATTACTAAATAAGAGTTTGCGCGATTACTACAGCGATACCACTTTCTATCGTATTTTCATACCTAAAATGTTCCCAGAATACCATAAAGTACTTTACTTAGATTGCGATATCGTTGTCTTAGGTGATATTGCCGAACTGTACCATACCGACTTGAAAGATAATATTTTAGGTGCAGTGACTGACGAAGTTGCACCATCACACCCTACATTAATTCGTTATGTCGAAGAAACTGTTGGTGTACCGGTTAACGATTATTTTTGTGCTGGCATTATTTTATTTAACCTTGATGCTATGCGCGAACATAAGGTTGATGAAAAATTTGTCGGACTACTTTCAAAGTATCACTTTACTACCGTGGCACAAGACCAAGATTACTTAAATGTCATCTGTAAAGGACATGTTATGCTTTTACATCCAGGCTGGGACAAACAAGCTAATGACCGCAAATATAAAGACAAACTTAATTTAATTCACTACAACATGTTTTCAAAACCATGGCGCTATAAAAAAGTTCCCTACGAAAAATATTTCTGGAAGTATGCTAAAAAAACACCATTCTATAAAGACATGTTAAACAGCAGAAAAAACTACACCCAAGCACAGCGTGATGATGACGCGGCACGTGGCGCTGGAATGATTGAATTGAGTTTAAAAATTATTAATTCGGATAAAACCTTCAAAAAGGTTTTGGAAAACACCACCATTGAAGCGGCAATTGCAGAAACTAGTAAAACAACCAAAACCACCACCAAAAAGGCTCCATCCAAAACTACCAAAACAGCTAGCAAATCCAAAACAACGAAAACTACCAAAGCTAAATAAATTAACTAATTAAAAAGCCCGGAATTGTCGGGCTTTTTTTAACGCATTATATCTAATAGTTTGTGCAATGTTTGATATAAACCTTTAGCTTCTTCAGGTTCAAGCGCAACACAAGCGGCAACCTGACCAGGAATTTTAACGGCTTCTGTTTTCAAGGCTTGACCTTTGGCAGTAATTTCCACCATTAACAAACGCTCATCCGCCTCTGAACGCGCCCGTTTGATTAAGCCTTTCTTTTCCAAACTCTTTAAAACTGGTGTCATAGTACCTGAATCCAAATACAACTTATCGCCAAGTTCTTTAGCACTACACTTACCTTTTTCCCAAAAAACCATCATGGTAATATATTGCGTATAAGTTAAATCAATTTTCGCCAAGTACGGATTATATTTTTTAACCAAACTACGTGCACACGCATACAACGGGAAACATAACTGGTTATCCAATTTTAAACAATCAAATTCATCCATGACAAACTCCTTTTTAAAATGAAATGTAAGTTTGAAAGATTATAACACACTTTCAATTTTTTTTCTAACATCTTTCATGCTTACAGTTGGTTCAAAACGAGCAATAATTTCGCCGTCACGACTAATTAAAAATTTGGTAAAGTTCCATTTAATCTTGCTGTTATTTTTAAAATCTTTATCCTTGTGTTTAAGCACCTGTGACATCACAAAACCGCCCACGCCTTTGAAACCTTCAAATTTAGTGTTAGCAACTAAATATTGATACAGTGGAATTGCATTCTCACCATTAACATCAACTTTTGCAAACTGCGGAAAGGTGATTTTATAACGCATTGCACAGAATGAATGAATCTCTTCATTTGAACCTGGTGCTTGTTCACCAAATTGGTTACAAGGAAAATCCAAAATTTCCAAACCATCTTTCTGGTGTTCTTCGTATAATTTTTGCAAATCATTATACTGCGGAGTAAAACCACATCCCGTGGCGGTATTAACAATCAAAAGCACTTTGCCACGATAGTCCGCCAACTTCACTTCCGCCCCGTCTCGTCTTTGAACTGTAAAATCATAAATATTCATTTCTCTCTCCTTTTTAATTACGTTCAATTTAATTGAACTCAATCTATTATAACACTTTTTCGCTGCAACGCAAGTATTTTTTTGCATTAATGATAAATTTTACAGCCAACATAATCCGTGTTATACTGAAATAGTATTAACAATAAAAGGAGAAAAAATTATGCCACTATTGGAAGATTTTGAAGAATTTCAAAACGTCAGTCCCCTGTTACAATGGGCAATTTTCATTGTTGGGGTTTTAATCGCAATTGTTGCAATCATCTCAATCGGGGTTTCGCTTTGGTTAGCCTATAAATACATCAGATTTAATCGCACAAAAAACAGTGCTGGTTTAACTGGTAAGGAGGTTGCTAGAAACCTTTTGGATAAAAATGGATTACAACACATTAAAGTTTCAAAGTGGGGTTCCTTCCTTTTTGGTAATAGTTATTCCCACTACTTTAACAAAGTTCGTCTGCGCCGTTTTACACAAAACAAAAAGAGTGTCACATCTATGGCAATGGCAGCCGAAAAAACCGCATTAGCAGTTTTAGACAAAGAAGGCGATGCTGACATGCAAACCCGCATCCGTTTGACACCTTTCATCTACTTTGGACCAATTGCTTTCATTCCGCTAGTTTTATTGGGAATTTTAATTGACTTCATGATTTTTAATTTCACTGGTGTGGCTACTATTATTTCCGCCATGGTTGGTTTAGGGCTCTATGTGATTTCTTTTGTTTTGGCAATCAAGGTTTTAAAAACCGAAATCAAAGCCCAGGCTAAAGCCTTACAAATGCTTGCCAACGAAAACATGGTAACCGCTGAAGAAACCGCGATGATGCAAGAATTATTCCACATTTACAATGTTCAATACGTTAATGACATCATCATGGCATTCTTGGAAATGATTATGCGTGTCTTAAATATGATTGCTGATACACAAAGACAACAATCATTTGGCAAACGCAACTAAAAAAATTCAACTATCAAAACAAAAACCTAAACAATTCAGTTTAGGTTTTTTATAATTCAATACTATCATTACGTTCATGTTGAATTTTTTCTATCTCACGTGCGAACAGATTATTCTGAACATGACTAAGCATGGATTTAATCTTACTTAAAAAGAAATCAGCATCAGGTTTAGGAATCCAATGTTCACTCCTTTGATTTTGTAAACCATTGGAAATGGCGTACGCCAAAGCCACACCCATGGCTTTAGAAACATTATCGCTATACGCAACCGACCTTTTGACCGCAATTTTCCAATTTTCATCGCGTTCAATAAAATCAATGGCGTGCTCATCATTGTAGAAATTAGACATATCCGACACGATTAAACTGATAACATTTTTACTTTCTTTATAGGCAACGGTACCCTTACCACTGCTTTTGTCATGAAATCTTTTTTCCAAAAACTTACTAGATATTTCAGCGAATATCGGTCCCCCGCGAATCACTTCATCTTTTTCGGGAATAACTTGCAGTCCTGGAGTTGAAAGCGGACGAATTGGCGCATAACAAACAGAAAATGTTTGCATCAATGCATCTTTCGCCGTTTGCTGATCAATTTCCGATTCAATCATTTTACAATAAACACGCATTAGCAAAGTCGAAACTTCTTCGACACCATGACAATGAGCAAAAAAATTAATTAGACTGAAATTTTTCAAAATTTGTTCTCTGGATAAAGGCGTACCATCCGCACCTAAATACAATGGTTCGAAGATGTTTTTAATCAACTCTGATTTAGCTTCTTCACCTAGAAAATGACGTTCACTGTATGCAATTCCGATGAAATCAACATCATTTGTGGTTGCGATTTCGTTTTCGTGTTTTGGTTCTTTGATTCCAACTAGACTTTGTGCAACACGACACATATAGTTAGCACTTTGTGGAGTAACTGACCCGTTACCACCGAAACACAGCACTGTTGGTTTGGTAACACGGAAATTAACGCCATTCAAATTTTGCCAATGGTTATCTTTTTTTAAATCACGTTTTCCGATATGATAATGTTCAAACCAACTCATGTGTTTTTACACCCCCTTTAGGTTACCAGTTCCTACTTGCTTTTGCAAGTCACTTACAGTAAAAATGACCCACAGGCCATTCATTACATAGTTTTTTCATTTTGCAATTTATCACGCAACTCTTCTTTTTCCACATCTGCTTTCAACGCACTCAAAGCATTACAACCTTTCATCACGTCACCAGCAGGACAATTAAAAGTTCCCACTTCACGCACTTGTCGTCGTGAATCTTCTGCCACCTTGGCAATTTCCAAGAAAACCAACCGCCTTTGGTCAGCATTCATCGCATGAATCGTATCTTTTAATTTGCCAGCAATCTGCCAACTTTTCTTTAATGCCGCTGGTGAATAATTTTGATTTGCCACTAAAACAATTTTTTCGTGTTCGTTTTCTTCCGGATGGTATTTATTCATACAGCGCACACTCTTGACCCAGTTTTCACCCAAGGCAATCATTTGTTTTGCTGTCACCGCCGAATTAAATTCGGCTCGCTTTCCCAACTTTAAACCCTTAAATAATTTCATTCGTATTAATCCTTTCGCCATAATTATAGCACACCACTAAATGACAAATCAATACCACCCATTAAAATGCAAACATAAAAAAGCCAGCAATTACTGGCTTTAACAATAACGGCTAAATGCCTTCGCTAATAATTTTATTTCATCAATCCAATAATTCTGGATTGTCTTTTAAAGCGACTTCTATATCATCGCTAATTTGCGCCAATTTACGCGCAGTGTCCGCCGGATTGTTTAGTAAAAAGTTTGGATTTAAACTAATTAACCCATCAATATCACTTTCTGGATATCCCGCGCGCACCACGGCGGCAAGATTAGCTAAAGCCCGTTCCCCTGAAATAATTTCCAAGCCGGGACAAACACGACACAAGAATTTAATGTCGTCATCATCATAGCCCACTTTAATCAAATAATCATAAAGGATTTGGTCCATTAAACCAATATATCACAAAAACGCCCAAAGACCACCAAAAAATGTTTTCCACTATCCAACAAAAAAGGCCCAACCCATCATCGGATTAGGCCTTATCTGGCGGAGTTAATATAACATAAAACAATAATTAATAATCACATACTTTAATAACGTATTGTTTACCTTAACGAATCAACTATTTTATTAACTGCATCTACTCCGATATTAAAAGCACTTAATGCTTTCTTCGATGTGAGAAATGCTTTTGATTTAATATGTCCATTTATTGATGCAGTTTCCAATAATTTCTTTGCTTGTTTCTCATCTTTTTTCAAAACAGTTCCATCTAAATATATCATCGCCAACTCATATCTTGCATCATCATTATTATCTTCTATTTGTTTTTTTAATCGAGCAATTTTTCTCTTTAATTTTAGTTTATCAAACATATTTCTCCTTTTTCGATTTAGTTTACGTTTGGCGGAGAGTCTGGGGTTCGAACCCAGGCCACCTGTTACAGTGCTACTCCCTTAGCAGGGGAGCCCCTTAACCACTTGGGTAACTCTCCAAATAACAAAACCAGTCTATGCGGTAAATCTGGTTTTGTCAAGTTAAGTTCTGTATTATTTATGTTGCAACATACTTGGATTAAAATGCGAATCGGCCGGAACAGTCAATAAATCGCAAATCGTAGCCGCCAAATTGGTTAAACCATAAACACCACTTTCCGTGTTTGCCAGTTTAACATCCGGTGTTCCAAATGGGCAAATCGCAATCGGTACCAAGTTGTTAGTATGCGATGTTTTGACTTTACCGTTTTCATCGGTCATTTCTTCCGCATTACCGTGGTCAGCTGTAATGATTAAATTTACTTTATTTTTTTGACAAACATCGTACAAGCGACCAACACATTCGTCAACGGTTTTGCAAGCCACCACGGCAGCATCAAACTCACCACAGTGACCGACCATATCCGGATTTGGTAAATTACATTTCAGGAAATCAAATTGACCGTTTTCAATGTTTTCAATCAATTTATCCGTAATTTCCACTGCTTTCATCTTTGGTGCTTTACTGTATAAGTTATTCAACTTATCACTAGGAATTTCCAACCAAGTTTCTAACTTCGGGTCGATTGGCGCACTTTTATTACCATTAAAGAAATAAGTCATATGTCCAAATTTAACTGTTTCCGTAACGGTATATTGGCGTACGCCATGTTCACACAACCAAGCGGTTAAGGTGTGGTTAATTACTGGTGGTTCACATAAGTAATTCTTTGGCAAATTCATTTCGGCGTCATACTGCAAAATTCCAGCGAAATAACAATCTTTAATTAAAGCCCGTTGTTCTTGGGAAATATAATCACCATTATCAAACATACGCGCAGTTTCAACAGCACGGTCACCGCGATAATTCAACAATAAAATCGCTTCGCCGTTTTTAATTAAATTATCTGGATCAACGACAACCGGTGGAACTTGTTCATCCGATAAACCCGGATTAGCCTGATAAAATTCATTCAAATAAGCACGCCAATCTTTAACGACCGGAGCTTTACCCTGCACGCAAACTTCAAATGCTTTGGTTAACATTTCAGTTTGGGCTTGATAACGATCCATGAAAATTTGTCCACGACCACCAATAACAGACAAGTTCGGTACCTGCGCCAAAAACTCTGCTGCTGAACGTGGGCTGACGTCACGACCATCAGTAATTGCAATCACATTGAACGGTAAATTTTGTTTTTCACATTGTGCAATCACTTTAAACAAATGTTCAATGTTACTGTGTACGCGTCCATTACTACATAAAATAATAATGTTCAATTTGGGATAAGTACTGATTTTTTGCCAAACAGCTGATTCAAAAATCTTGCCAGTTGCAAAAGCATCATTCAATAAGGACAACCCTTGTTTAATGGTTATACCTGCGCCCATGGCGTTGTGACCGACTTCACTGTTACCAGCATCCTTGGCACTATCCAAGCCAACTTCGTGCCCACTGGCTTTAATTAAAGTCGTCAAATGTTCGTTGCGCGCTTTAGTTAAATTAGGCATACCTGCCGCAACCACGGCATTACCTTCGACTCGGGGACTATAGCCCAAACCATCCATTACACATAAAACTGTACGATTAAATTTATTTGTCATAATTAATTACTCCATAAAATGAATCTATATTTAAAGAAGAACCGACGAAGAAAATTCCGTCCAATTCTGGTAACGCCATATAACTCTTAACGTTAGCTGGCGTAATTTGTCCACCATACAGAAGTGGTAAACTGGCATCCAAGGGATTATTTTTCAATTCAATCAAACACTTACGAATATGTTTAGTTACCATATCAATATAATCGGGTTTTGGTAAGATACCGCGCTGTACTACCCAAATCGGGCGATAGCAAACCACAATATCGTTAATGTTGGAAATACCCACTAATGCGCCTTGGATTTGACGTTTGATAACTTCAAAAGTCAAATTGTTTTGGTTTTCTGACCAAGTTTCACCGACACACAAAACTGGTGTAATTCCATATTTTTGTAGCAACTTGATTTTCTTATTGACGGTTTCATCACTTTCAAAGTTCTGACGCCAAGTACCATCACCAACAATACAATATTTGACACCGTATTCTTTCAACAACTGGACACTAAGTTCGCCCATGCGTCCGCCGTATTCAATATCGCTGACATCCTGTGCACCCAGTTGCAATGGTTTTGGCATTTTTAAACGTGCAATTTCGTAATAACAAGCCGCTGGTGCTAAAATGACTTCGGTTTTGTTTTTTAATTCCAAGCCACGTTTATAAACTTGTTCAAAAAATTCCAATACCTCTTTGGGCGTTTTGTTGGATTTCCAACACGCAAAAAACATTGGTCTTCGCATTTTATTTTTCCCCCTTTTGTTTTAAACACGCAATTCCTGGCAAAGTCGTGCCTTCAATATATTCTAAAGCTGCACCACCACCAGTGGATACATGCGTGAATTGATAGTCCTTTACCGCCGCTGCTGTATCACCACCACCAACGACGCTTACAGCATGACTATTAACAACTAACTGAGCTACAGCACGTGTACCAGTTCCATTCTTCGCATCAACATCGAATTGTCCCAACGGACCATTCCAAAAAATCGTTGCACTATTTTCAATAATTGGTTTCCAAGTTTCCACAGTCGCTAACGAAATGTCCAAACCGCGATCAGGTGCCACATAAATTTTAGCTCGACGTTTGATTCCATCATCCTGCCATTCCTGTGCAATCCGTCCGCCAACCAAAACATTGTCCGCCCTGTCAGCCAATTTGCGCGCTAACGGTAATTTGTCACTGGCTTTCTTACCACCAATAATCACAGTAAACGGACGTTTTGGGTTATCAGTAATTTTGCTTAAATACTCAATTTCACGTGCCATCAGAAAGCCCGCATAACCCGGCAAATAACTAGCAACACCGACGGTGCTGGCATGGGCACGATGTGCCGCACCAAAAGCATCATTCACAAAAATTTCACCAAGACTTGCTAGCTGTTTAGCAAATGACGGATTATTGGCAGTTTCGTCTGGCGTAAAACGGGTATTTTCTAACAATAGCACGCTGCCATTCGGCATAGTTTCAATTTGCTCTTCCACCGCTTTACCGACAGTTTGTTCGCTGAAACGCACCATTACATTTGGTAACAATTCTTGCAAGTGCTCATAAACCGGGCGTAAAGAATATTGTGGTTCAGGTTTGCCATCTGGTCGTCCAAAATGGCTACACAAAATTACACGTGCACCACGTTCCAACAAATAACGAACTGTCGGCAAACTATCCACCATGCGTTTATCATCACTAATTTCGCCATCGACCGTCATTGGTACGTTATAATCCACGCGCATTAACACACGTGTACCAATTTTTATCGGAGCATCTTCCACTGTTGCAATCGGTATAGTCTTCATTGTACCTTATTATAATACGCAACATTCATCTTGCCAAACAAAACACGACAATACCTGTGCTGTTTTCAGCGTAATTTAGCACCACACCCTTGACAGCGAACATTACTAGATAAATTCTGTGATCCACAATATCCACAGATGATTGTTTCGGGTGTAGTACTTTGTTTTTTTATTTCTAACTCCTCGCGTTCTAATTGAATTCTTGCTTTTTCCAGTTCCATTTTTTCACGTTCTAAATCACCTTGGTCATCATTGCCCATGATAGTTTCGCCTGGATTCATGCGTGATTGCATTCTATTTTGAACAATTTTCACTATAATGATTAATACAAAAAAGAACCAAATTAAAGCAAAAAATGGAATTATCATAAACAAAAAATCCATATCATCAAAAAAGATAAGATTGATAAGCACAAAAGCGAACATAAAAAAGAAAGCAATTGGTACAAAAATCAATATCCCCATTTTGTTTTTGCTTGATTTAATATCCACAATCAAAATCTCCTTTGTTCCTTAATTAACTTATTAAGATAATTTAGCGTTATCGTGTGGTTTTGTCAAGATATACCTATTTTGTCTTTTGGCGTTTTGCTTGCAGATTATAAACAATTCGCGCCACCCAAGTGGTTGGTAGTAAACCAATCGCAAAACGTGCTAAACGGACAGTGAAAGTTGGCACAATATAAAATTGATTTAAATGTTGAATGGCATAACGCGCCACCTTGGTACTATCAACTCCATGAAAGTTGAATTTTACATCAGCTGTTTTTGCGAAATTAGTATCAACTGGACCCGGACACAAAACGCTGATTTTAACTTTTGATTTGGCGCGTCTTAACTCTTCGCGAATCGCCTCACTCAAACGTACTACGTAATTTTTTGTAGCATAATAAGTTGCCATCAACGGTCCTGGCATAAAGCCCGCAATCGACCCAATATTTAAAATGTGACCACTGTTACGCGCTTGCATATCTGCTAAATACAATTTAGTTAAAACATGCAACGCCACCACATTGGTATTAATCATGGACAAATCTTTTTCCAATGGTCTTTCGGCAAAAACACCACTATCACCAAATCCAGCATTATTAATCAATAAATCAACATCGGGATGCATCGTATGTAATTGCTGACAGTACTCTGGATTACTTAAATCCAAACTAACCGTGGTAACATTTACTGCTGGATGAGACGTCATAATTTCTTGTTGCAAAAGTGCCAACCGATTTTGGTCGCGTGCCACCAGTACCATTTGGTCATATTGGTCCGCTAAAATTTTTGCCATTTCGCGTCCCATACCTGAAGACGCACCAGTAATCAAAACTTTCATAAAAAAAGATTGCCATAAAAATGACAATCTGTCGATTTAAAGTTCTTGGTTTTTATCTAAATCAATTTGCAACGTATTGTAATTACGCACAGACGACAGAGCCGTTTGAATGTTTAAAGTAGACTTCTTATCTTGTTTTTTTTTAAACTTCTCAAATTCACCCTTTAATTCGTCAATATGACTTTGCATAACCGGATTGTTATAAGGGCTTTGTTCTGCTGCTAAAATACGAACTTCCAAGGTTTTAGCACATTTAATTGCTTCACTTTCGCGCGTTTTTTCTACAGCATCGCGCGCACTCTTAAAGCCATAAGTTTGGGTTTCTTTTGACATATTCGTACAATCTACCAACGCTTCAATAGTTTTAGCCTCGGTTACTGGATTAAACTTTGCATAAACCAATCCAGGTTGGTTTGGATTTTCAGTTCTTTTATAAATTTCCAAAAAATCATACTTACCAGATTGTTCAATGTAGTCAACAGTTTTTGGCAAACCCTCAATCGCTGCATCGTGGTCAACTTTTGCGACATGGCGACAGAAATGCAATTCTTCTAATTGACCTTCACAACGTTCAATTTGTGACATCTTGCTTTCGAAATACGGCACCGCAAAAGCACGTACACCGACAACATAACCAGCCGCAATAAATTTAGTAATTGCATCATCGACCACACGGTTGTTTTTTAAAGTCTGGTGTAAAATAATGTTATAATTATGTTCACGGAAATAATCGATAACTTTCGACGTAACGCCCAAGCCAAGTTGGTCGGTCGCTGTTACGTAATAATCTGGAAAACGGTCCTTAATTTCATCGGCCTTCGGATGGAAACTACGGAAATAGTCATTATCAATTTCAATAAATTCACGCTTAGCAGAAATTTGTTCTGTATAGTGAATTAATGAAGTTTTACCAGAACCCGACTGTCCGCCAACCACGATTGCTATCGGGTGCTTTGATGGTAAGACATCAGCCGCCATAACCTTAACAATGTATTGAGTGATTTTATCAATCTCTTCGTTACTTAAATAGTATAATTGCTTAATCTCTTGTAAATCATCAAATTTATCCATTGTTTAATTACCTTCCTTCTTACTACGCGCAATTGGTCCATAGGTTTTAATAATTCGTTCAATCGCTGCCATATCATTGTGTTTCATTGCTTTTTCATCAGCCAATACTTGCATCAATTCCTTATTGTTGCGGTCGTAACCATTTTTACCGTAATGCCCAATCATGTAATTCATGATTTCGCGGGCTACTTCAATTTTTGTATTGTCGTTCATTTGTAACTCCAAATTCAATATACCACAGTCACGGTTAACATTTCAACTTCTTTCGACTAATAATCATCCCCAATATCGGAGTTTTATTTTAAATTTTTCATATTTTATGCTATGATAATATGTATCGACTAAAAAAGGAGAAAAGATGAAAATTTATCAAAACAATCTCTTAAACAAAATTTTTACCACTTTATGCGCACTCTCCTTGTCATTTGCCAGCATGTTTATATTCTCCGCTTGCGGCACAGTATACCATTCACTTGCTGGTACCATGTCTGATATTGCTGGTACTTACAAACTAACGAGATACATTCAAAAAGACGATAATGGAAACCCTATTGATCGTATTAACCAATTACACGTCAACGCATATTTAGTCGTAGATACAGATGGTTATGGCTACTATGCATACCAAGACGATGAG
This sequence comes from uncultured Clostridia bacterium, assembly GCA_946630785.1. Classification (GTDB taxonomy): domain Bacteria; phylum Bacillota; class Clostridia; order Christensenellales; family UBA1242; genus RGIG8050. Next base: position 17,230 of record CAMOZC010000002.1, read on the forward strand.
ACTGAATTCTGGTATGATAGTATCTTAATTCATTATAATATAGATGAAAAAAACCCTAACTTATATAAATCAATTCAATTCACAAAGGGTATTTCACAGGAACAGCAATACATTAACCACCAGAAACCAGGTAATGGTTATGAACCTGTTATGGGATTTAATGTTAATAACAAAACTTTTAATTACTTTATCCCTGATTATAAACCAACCCTAAAAGGCATCATTCCCAGCTACTACACCGATGTTGTTTATACTAAAATAAGCACAAGCGTTGACTTAAGTAAAATTTCTGCCGAAACTAATCGCTATTTAACGCCCCTGCCCGAATATGAATTAAAAAACTTAAACGGGGTTCTTGTCTTCACTGCTGGAATACCAAATCACAATGTTGCCCCCGAAATTGATAACCCACAATATGATAAATACAAATATTATGTTGTTGATTTTAATGCCACTACTAAAACCGCAGATATTTACTACGAACGAACGGAAGGCAACGATGGTGCCCATGTCGAGTACAACGTAGCCATACCAACCTATATTATAATCAATCCGATTGGAACAAATATGGTTGTAATGAAATTCTTCGATCAAGAGTATATCGCAGAAGTTAACCCTAAATATGAAACACCAAAAGCGGTTACATACATTGTTAATTCTAAATCAAATGAAGATAATTTATCCACTATGGTTTATTATAATGTTTTTTGGAAATACGAAAATGCCTCAATTGAAGAGGCTATTGCTATTCAACTAGAAAATTACGCCAGGTCACAAAATTAATTGCAGGCATCATTGCAGTTGCTTTCACGATTACCGAAGGAATCTTCAGTCACTTTACTGCAATCTATACAATTGCAACTATCTGCTTTGTATAGGCAGGCACGTTTTATACATTACAATATTTTTATGCCAAACGCCCCTGGCAAGTTTTAATTGGTTCTGTCTTGAAATCTATGGCAGCAATTTTCTTCTTAATGCATTATATTTTGGCTTTAACTGCATTTGGTGGTAACATGAAACAGCTAGAATTAGATAATTATCTCAAGAAAAAAAACGTATACCAAAAACCTATCACAAAAAAACAGTTGACACGAATGATTGGAACATCTCACAAACTATTATCGTCATTGAAAAAACAGTTTCACCCCCCCCCGCACCGAATTAGCAATTCTTTTAAGTATAGAACTTGATTGTAAAGTTGAAGATTTATTTAGCATAAACCCTACCCTAATTTAAGTTTAGAGTTTTGTTTTATTTTTCTGTAGTTCATGATAAAATTAACTATAACAACCAAGAAGGAGTAAGATGAAAGCATATCGAAAAGAACTTATGTACATTCTAACAATTATCGGCACAAGTTGTGGCGTAATTGGTGGATGGTTTATTTGTGCGACCAAAGGATTTGAACAAGGCGACTGGTTTTTGTTTTGGAGCGGAGTTGTCACAGTTGTTGGTATGATACTTGGACTAATTGGCTGGGGTGTAAAATTAATTATTGCGGCAAAAAAATATTTTTCCGTGCTTAAACTCACTAAAAACAACGAACTAATGGTTAAAAACTTGTTGGGACAAGTTAATGAAAAAGCATGGAAAATGAAAGATTTCGTTCAAAACGTTAATCACCAATTTTATAATTTCGTATTACGTTACGATACCAAAAACGATAACATTATTCGTAAAATTATTCATACAACCACGGTTGCCGACATGTGCTTTACCATTGCTTGTAAATTAAATTTAAATGAATCTGACCGACACTTAGCCTACTTAGGCGGTATCTTGCATGACATTGGACGTTTCGAACAATGGAAACGTTATCAAACCTACGATGACCAAAATTCAGTTGACCATGGTGATTTATCATACGAACTTTGCAATCAATTTGATTTATCAATGTTAACCCAAACAGACCAAGAAATCATTAAACTGGCGGTCAAATATCACACTAAACCCTACACTGGTAATAACGAACGCATTAAACTTTTCAACCAAATTATCATGAACGCTGATGCTTATGCTAACGTTTTAAACACTGCCAACGGTGCACAACGCATGACAACAACCGCCAATGGCTATACGCCAACCATTCTTAATGATTTTATTAATCTTAAACGTTTACGCGGTTATTCACCCAAAACCAAAGTTGACCGTGCCTTAATGTTAACCGCCTGTCTCTATTATGTGCGTTATGATTTTTTACGCGAACAAATTTTAAATTACAATTTTTTCGAGGCCGTCAGCCACAGCTTCCTACAATACCTCAATGAAGAAGATCAACAAACCTATTTAAACGCAGTCAAAACCATGCAATCGCGTTATCTGAAATCCGCTTATGCACAACATTTAATCTAAACAAAAAAAAGACCGCTTCACACGGTCTTTTTTTATTATCTGCTATTACCTTAAATTTGAGCAGCAACTTGAACACCAACACCCATTGATGAACATACGGTGATGCGTTTCAAATAAGTACCTTTGGCGGCAGCAGGTTTAGCTTTAACGATTGCGTCTAATAAGACTGCATAGTTTTCTGCCAATTTTTGTGCACCAAAAGACATTTTACCGATAATACAGTGAATAATGTTGGTTTTATCCAAACGATATTCAACTTTACCACCTTTAGCATCCGCAACAGCTTTTTTAACGTCCATAGTAACAGTACCACTCTTTGGATTTGGCATTAAGCCTTTTGGACCCAAAACACGAGCGATACGACCAACCATACCCATCATATCCGGGGTGGTAATACAAACGTCAAAACCCAACCAGCCGCCGTTAATTTTCGTAATCATATCTTCAGCACCAACAAAATCTGCGCCAGCTTTTTCCGCTTCAGCAGCTTTGTCACCTTTCGCAATTACCAAGATTTTTTGGCTACGTCCAGTTCCGTGTGGTAAAACCACAGTTCCACGAACTTGTTGATCAGCTTGTTTACCATCAACACCCAAGTTAATATGGACTTCGATGGTTTCATCAAATTTTACGCGTTTAGTTTTTTCAACTAAAGCCAATGCTTCGGCAATTGGCAAAGCGTGTACGCCTTTGGTTTCTTCCAAGGCTTTATTGTAACTTTTACTGTGTTTCATCGTATTACTCCTCTACGGTCACGCCCATGCTGCGTGCACTGCCTTTAACCAAGCGTTCTGCCGCTTCCATTGAAGCAACGTTCAAATCAGGCATCTTTTGTTCTGCGATTTTACGAACTTGTTCTTTGGTTAATTTGCCGACTTTTTCAGTGTTTGGACGTTTGCTGCCACTCTGTAAGCCTAAAGTCTGTTTAATTAAAACAGCGGCTGGCGGAGTTTTCAATACAAAGTCAAACGAACGGTCGCCGTAAATTGTTACGACAACTGGAATTACCAAGCCTTTATTTTTGGCTGTAGCATCGTTAAATTGTTTAACGAAGCCTGGTAAGTTAATACCGTGTGGACCTAAAATGGTACCAACGGGTGGTGCTGGAGTTGCAGCACCGGCTTGCAATTGTAACTTGACAACTGCCTTAATTGGTTTGTCTGCCATTTTTTTAATTTTTCCTTTTAAGCGGTACCAACGACTGCGTAACTTTGTTACACATCTCCCGCGTGAATAAAGACAATATACTTTAATTTTAAATATTTGTAAAGAGCTTTACACAAAATAAAAACAATGCGCCACAAAAAAAGATGGATTTTTTGTTTAATTTTGGTCTTAATCTCCTGTGTTTGCGGAGGTTGGACCCCCAGTGCGGGTACACCGACCGCTTTAACTTTAAATTTTGGCTCACAACAAATTGTATTAACTGATAAAATTCTACAAGGCGGCTGGTACAATTATGAAGCCAAACAAAATCTCACCCACGGCAAAAGTTTGTTTTCGCGTGCCATAAGCATGCAAGAAAGCGACACTTTTGAAGGCACCTTTCCTGATATTGTACAATACCTTAACCGCATTGCGCCGAATTTTGAAACCGCCGCTTTTAACGGACAAATTGATTTTCACCCCCACGCTACACCACGTTTTACGCTTCACGGACAAAAAACCGGACGCGAAATTGACCGCGAACGTTTATATACCGACATTATCTCCGCCCTAAAAGGAAATCAGTATCCCTGCATCAATGTTTGTTATCGGACAGTTGAACCAACCCCGTCGTCCGAAATTTTAAGCGCCATTAAACAACGCAGTCGTTTCAGTACCGACTGCACCAACAATCCCGACCGTAAAAACAATATCGCCCTAGCTTTGGGTAAATTCAACGGGTTACGCGTTAACCCTGGTGAACAAGTTTCTTTCAATCAAATTGTCGGTCGTCGTTCAGCCGCCAGCGGCTTTCGCGAAGCCAAAATCATTATCAATGGCGAATACGTTGATGGTATTGGTGGCGGTGTTTGCCAAGTCAGTACCACCATTTTCAATGCTGCCGTTCAAGCCGGATTACAAATTACCGAATCACACCACCACAGTTTACGTTCATCATATGTACCTTTAGGACACGATGCCATGGTTTCTGGTTCTGCCGATTTACGTTTTGTAAACAACACTGGTGCACCAATTTATTTTGAAACTAGTTTCCACGACCATCGTCTAACCGCAACTATTTACGGACGCGATAAAGGCCCTAATATTAGTTACCGTTTGGATACCGCCGTTACCAAAACCTTAGAACCCAAAGATAAATGGGTTGACGACTTAGACACGACCATGCTTAAAGATTACAAAAAACACCCTGAACAATATGACAAAATCTTGGTAAAAACCGGCAGTATCGGACATGTCGTTGATACCTATATTGAAACCTACCAAGGCAGTAAACGCCTGTCACGTAAACTTTTGCGTCGCAACACTTACCAAGCCACCCCTAATTACTACACACTGAAACACCACGAAGACCCAAAGCCCAAACTAACAGAAACCGACCCAACCAACTTATAATGTTGGCACAGGCCTATCGGGATAATATTTTTTTAACTGCTTTTGATAACTGAGCCAGTGTTTAATCAAATCACTAGGATTACCATTATGTAAACGTTTTTGCAACTGCATTAATTCCACGATACGTTCATAAGTTGGTACACTGTCATCCAAGTTAATTTTCCAAGGCGCACCACACAAAGCCCGCCCAATCATCACACCGTCAGCGTGGGTTTCTGCCAGACATTTTTCATAACTTGCACGGTCGCGCACATCGCCATTGGCAATAACCGGAATTTTAACCGCCACTTTGACTTGCGCAATTGCAGCATAATCCGCCACTCCGCGATAACCATCTACACCCAAACGCCCATGCACAATTAAACGGTCTACACCGGCACGTTCACACATATGCGCAAATTCTACCGCGATATTTTGACTCCACCCTAAACGCATTTTTACACTTAATGCTTGTCCGCTTTGTTTAGTAGCAGCGCGACATAATTCAATTAAATGCTGGGCATCATCCAAATGACGCATCAAGTCACAACCGCAATGATTTTTAATAATTTTCGGCGCGGGACAACCCATATTTAAATTAACTTCGTCATAATCTTTTAACAAACCTGAATTGATTACCGTGACAAAATCCGCAGGTTCACGTCCAAACAATTGCACCACTTGACGCACGTGCAAATTTTCAACAGGTTTTAACATATTAATTGTTTTCGCATTATCACGCACTAATGCCGTAGCATTAATCATTTCCGTCCAAACTTCGCGTGCCCCGCATTCAACTAATACAGCACGCATTGCATAATCACTCCATCCTGCCAAAGGTGCCGGCAGAATGATTTTATCGGACAACTGACGTTGCGTTTGATGTTTCACCTTGATAAGATACCACATTGCATGGGGCTTTGTCTTGATATTTTCCAAACAACCACCAGGCACCCAAACCCGCTACAGTCACACCACCAACCAACACCCAACCAAGTGCGGTACTTACTTGCCAAGTTTGAACCGCGACACCACTTTGAAAACCAATTAAGTCCAAAATCAATCCAATCACGAAAGTTACGATTGCATTCGTACATTTGGTACAAAAAGTTAAAAATCCAGTCGCCATGGCAGTGCTCTCTAATTTAATGTTATCCGCAAACATGCTAATCGGCAAAGAATAGATACAGCCGACACCGACAGCAATTAAATAAATATTTACTGCCAACAACCATAAAGTCACCGAATTGGGCAAATAAATGCGCGCCGTTAACAACAAAGCAAAAACACAAACACCACTCAACACTACCAACAGAGCGGTTTGCACTGTCCGTTTTTTACCTAGGCGACTGCTGACGTGACACCATAAAGGTTGTCCACTAATTACGCCTGCAACCAAGCATCCTAAAATAAAAGAAATTTGTAGCGATGTAAAATGAAAAGTATAAGTAAACACGTGCATACCCAAACTGGTTAAAAAAGCACTACATGACAAAGCCACGGCATAGGCTGCAATCAAATAAACACGATTCCGTTCATCCAAAATCGCAAAAAACTCACTCAAGAACGAAACTTTATTTTTCGGTACGTTTACCTGAACTGGTTGATTTTTATTACCAGTCGAACGATAACGGAACGTACCAATAATTGTAATCAAAGCGGTTACCACACAAAAAGTACTGGTAATTGCAGCAATCACGCGATAACCGCTGGTGGCAGTATGCATAGTCGCAACGGCTTTAGGATTTAAAACAATACCCATTAAAACCGAAGGCACCAACAACGCCGCCGATTGAAAAACGGTTTTGTAACTTTGAATACTGGTGCGTTCATGATAAGTCTGACACATGTCAAAACCCAACGCGGAATACGGTGTTGAATAAACTGTATTAAAAGTTTCAATTAACAACAACCCGACCAACAACGCAAAAAATTTAATTGTTTCACTCCAAGCAGGATTAATATTCCAAATCATTAAATTTAAACCCGCCACCGCTAAGCACCCCACCGCCATAAAAGTATGTCGCTTACCCAGTCGCCCACGATAATTATCCGACATGGCACCTACCAGTGGGTCAGTGACGGCATCCCAGACTGTGGAAATGGCAATAGCCAAACCCATTAAAGTTCCGGATAATCCCAACACACCAGTCCCGAAAAACATTAAAAAATTATTCAGCGTTTGATTAACACTGCCATAACCAAAAGCCCCCACACTGTAAATTAACTTATCCGTACGCGAAACTTTCATCTGTTACTATTTTTATTTGCACCTTGACGAATTTAGCAGCAGACAATGCGATAAAATTTTTAAAGTTTTTTATTTGCTAAAAATTCAATTTAACAGCATACTATATACGAAGATATGGGGAATTTTTCAACCGGTGACAAACCAAAGTTTGATTTAATCGCAGCTTCTAAAACCAAGAAGTACAAAATTATCACTGCGGTATTTTTAATTATTGGTATTCTACTCTTGGGATTAAGTTTGTTATTACGCACGACATTAACTTCGGCAGTTACCCCCAACGCCCTTTCGCTTAGTCAATTATCTAATCTTGATGGTACCGGACCATTGAATTACATTTGCACGATTTCCGAAGACGAAATTTTTGCTTTATCAACTGCTACTCCACGCGACCGCGCACTAGCCAATCCGATTACATTTGATTTGGATGAGGGAGCCAGCGCATTTTTGGAAATCCGCGACAAATCTGATTCTTATGCCATCAATCAAGCCAATTACCAAGGCATGTTCTGGTTACACATCCGCGAAGACGCCCCCGCATTTGTCACTAATATTATTGGCGAAAACGAAGAACCCAGTGGCTATCTTACCATTACTTGTGGTTCCAAAGTTTTACGCATTAAATTTACTTATCACAAAATTTAATTGATTAACTGACAATTTTTGCATATTTCCAAATTTCATTCCATATGCATGGACATGAAACTGAAAAAAATCTTTCACAAAAAATTTTGGATTGCCGCCAGTATCATTCTTTTCGCCGCCATTGTTACCATCATTGGTGTCGTTAATTTTAAACGCAGTGATACCTATCAAATGGCATTGGAAAACATCGCCGAAGCCCGCTTTTATTTAAAAACAGCGGACAAAGAAAACACCATCGGCAACGTGCAATTATACAGTGGTATTCGTGAAACTGAATTCAACGCCGACGGTATCGCTACCGCGACCGTACCATTTACCGTTTTATCCGTTGAACCCAGCAACGACAAAATTGTTTACAACGGTTGCATTACAACCTTGATAAAAGTTAACGACCAAGCACCCATCACTTTGGTTTTGGAAAAAAATCCTTACGGCAACAATTACGCAGGTGACTTAGAAAACAACGTGGATGTCAACGCCAACGTAACCGTTACTTTCCAAGCCAACGGCGAAACCATTGGCACCGTCACTTTAAACAGTGTAATGCCTGCCGAAGCCATCAGTTGGGAAACCGCATTGGAAATTGCCTGTAAAACTATGAACGGAATTCTGACCACTGACACCCGCATGGAAAGCTCCACGAAAATTTTATGCGACAGTACCACGGTCAACACTCCATACTGGTTTGTCTCTTTTGTCACGGAAAATGGCAACCGCTATTTCGTCGTTGTCAGCCACGACGGCAAAGTCATCGGCACCAGCGAAAAATAATTTCGCACAACAAAAAAGACCCGAGCATTACGGGTCTTTTCTCTTTTTTAGTTTTAATTATTTGCGGCGGCGTTTGCTAATCACAATGCCAAATACAATGCCACCGACCAACAGGATTCCGCCGGATGTTCCCAAGATGCCCCATAGCAAACCATTATTGTTTTGGTTGTTCACTGTGGGGTTTTCTTCCGTGGGGTCTGCCGGGTCATCTGGGAAATCTGGATTGTTACTTTTCCATTTCGCGGTTAAGGTCATATTGTCGGTTACGAATTCGTCAAAATTATACTCTTCATTATTTAGGTACCAACCGAGGAAATCATATCCTTCACGAACTGGGTCAGATGGGCGGGAAATTTTGGTATTCCAATTTACAGTTTGTGGTAAGACTGAACTACCTTGTTTACTGTCAAAGGTTACCGTGTATTGGTTAATGGTCCATTGAGCAAATAAACCAAAATCTTCGGTTACTGGGGTGTTGAAATCATATGGATGTTGGTATAAATCATCTGTGAACCAACCCACAAAGGTATAACCTTCTTTGGTTGGGTCGGTTGGTCTTTGAACTGGAGTACCATAGTCTACCGTTTGACTTCCGGTATGGGTTCCGTTTTGCCACCAGAATTCAACGGTGTATTGGTTAATATTCCATTTCGCATATAAAGTCATTGAACCCGTAATTGGTGTACTAAAATCAAACTCGTCGGTTAAAGTTGCATTTGTATACCAACCAGCAAAAGTGTAATGTTCTTTGGTTGGATCGGTTGGTCTTGTTATCGTTTGTCCGTTTTCAACTTCTTGAGCAGATACTGCACTACCACCGTTAACGTTAAATGATACGATGTAAACATTTTCCCATTTAGCAAATAAGGTAATGTTTTCCGTAATTAAGGTATTAAAATCAAATGATTCCGCATCTTGTAAATCTCTGTACCAGCCTTTGAAATTGGCACTGGCTCTGGTGGGGTCAGTTGGACGAATGGCTTTCTCATTATAATTTACCGGTTGTTCTACTAATGCATCGCCGTTACATGCGTCAAAGGTAACTGTGTAAACGTTAATATCCCAGTCGGCAATTAAATTCATATCTTCTGTAATTGGATTATTGAAATCATAGGCTACACCATCTTTTAACCAACCTTTAAAGGTGTAACCTGTACGGGTAGTTACAGGTGAACTAATTACAGTATTGTAATCTACCGTTTGATTTGAAACTGCACTACCATTATTACTGTTTAAGGTAACGGTATATTTATTTACTATCCAATCTGCTGTTAAATTTATATTACCTGTTACCGGTGTATTGAAATTATATTCACTGTTGTTTAATAACCATTTCTTAAAAGTATATCCCGTACGGGTTGGAGCTTCCGGACGGCTTACTTTGTTGTTGTAATCTACGGTTTGACTGGCTACCACACTACCATTGTTGCTGTCAAAGGTAATTGTATAATGGTTAATTTCCCATTTTGCAATTAAATTCATATCTTCCGTAATTGGATTACTGAAATCATAGGCTACACCATTATTTAACCATCCTTTAAAAGTATAACCCGTACGGGTGGTGACTGGTGAATTAATTACTGTACCATAATCCACGGTTTGACTGGCAACCGCACTACCGCTGTTACTGTCAAAAGTTACTGTGTATTGGTTGATTTCCCATTTAGCATATATAGTAATATCATATTTAACTGGTGTATTAAAAGTAAATGGTTGAGTATATTGTTCGTCTAAATACCAACCGCTAAAACAGTGTCCGGCTTTTTCTGCGGTTGGCTCACTGGCGAATTCACCAAAATCAATTACTTGGTCGGGAACTTCTGTTCCGCCCATGGTATTGAAGGTCACTGTGTTTTGCTCCGCACCATAATGTAATTTGCTTGCATATGATTGCAACTCTGTATTGGTCATTAAATCCGGATTACGAACAATAATTTCGGTTAAGCCACTGCAATCACGGAACGCGTAACTGCCAATACTGATCACTCCTTCGGGTATCGTAATACTTGTTAAACCACTGCAACCTTCGAACGCGTAATTGCCAATACTGGTAACTCCTTCCGGTATCGTAATACTTGTTAAGCCACTGAAACCACGTAACGCGTAATCGCGAATACTAGTCACACCTTCGGGTATGACGGTATTTTGACAACCATAGAGCAATGTATTAGATGATTTTTCAATAATACAGTTACATTCATGGCCTTCATTGTCTTGGCTGGTATATTTAGTATTGTTGGGGTCAACAGTGATACTTGTTAAACCACTGCAAGCAGAGAACGCGTAACTGCCAATGCTGGTCACACTTTCGGGTATCGTAATACTTGTTAAGCCACGGCACCAACAGAACGCGTAATTGCCAATACTGGTTAATTGAGAATTCTCAGCAAAAGTAACACTCGTTAAACCACTGCAATTCTTGAACGCGCGAGCGCCAATACTGGTCACTCCTTCGGGGATCGTAATACTCGTTAAACCACTACAACAATCGAACGCGTAACTGCCAATACTGGTCACGGTAATATTTGCGGGAATTTCCACGCGGTATTTTGCATGGTTTTGAATCCATGTTTTTCCGTTCGCGTTAAACGCACCACTATTAGTTCCATCGCCCAAAACACCATTGGTAATATTTAAACAATCAACCGGCACCACTGGAATTTCTTCACTGTCCGCGCTGGCCATAGGTCCCACGGTAAACACCAACGCCAGTGACGCCACCACCATTAACACGACCGCACTTAAAATGGCTATAATTGATTTTTTCTGCATATCGCTTGTTCTCCTTAAATAGTATTTGCACTTTTACAAATACTACCGATAGTATACCATCCTCCACACATAAAACACAAGCACGTGTTATTGTGCACAAGCAAAAACCCGACACGCGGTCGGGTTATCATTAGCCATGGTTTTTACGCATCAATTCCGCAGCATCTCTAGGTGTTTTGGGTTGAATCATTTTCACATGTGATACGCGGCGAACTTCGGGGCGGGCATCGGAAAAAGCAACTTCCGGAAGCCCCGCCGCTTGCAAACGGGCATTAACTTGTTGATAAATTTCCGCGCAATGAGTTTTTTCGGCAGATAATTCCGCAGCCGTCATTTTGGTCGGACAAGCCTGTTCATAACTGCGCTCGGTAAAATCCGTTTCTTTCCATGGTAATTTAGTAATCGCGTAAATCGCCGGTTGACGCACTATTCCAGTTTCACTGTCGATGATGGCAGGCTGTACCAATTTAAGTTGCAATTTTTCTTTCAACATACGCATAAAACCATTTTTCTCTTCATCGGTTAAATAGGGATATGACAACTTCAATTTGTTCTCATCAAACGGATTAATTTCCATGGCCCCATATGGTGTATAAAGACAATAGGGGATAACATCATTCATGAATTCTAAATAAAAAGCTGCTTTCTGATTTTTGTTAATGCGTCGATAAAAAGAATTCAAGTCACCGTTCGAAGGATTAACTGCGTCAATCATCTCGCAGCGGTACATTAATTGCGAAATACCATAACGAATTTTGGCCAGGTCGGTAAAGTATTCCACTTCATCAAACTGATTGATTACGCCATTCATCACCATTATTATAGCAAAAGGCTTTGCTCACGGCAAGACTATAAAAAAAAGTCGCGGTAATCCGCGACAATTTTCGTTCTAAGAATTAATCTTTTGCACGACCAGGAATGGTTAAACCAATAAAACCCAACATTGTTAAGACAATTGCGTTACCAGCTTCATCAAAGAACGCCAACAATTGATTAACAAAAGTGTTGAAATTAAATGGTTTAAAGGCAGTCATAAACTCACCCCAATTGTAACGCATACAAACTCCAACCAAAACGATTACCGCTGCAACTAAAATAACAAATGAAACAATGCGACGTAAAATTCCCATATTGTTTCCCCTCCTTCTTTTTATTGGCTTTATTATAACAAAAGAAAAGGGCTTTGTCTACCCTCTTCTCATCCAACGCGCGCGACTTACCATAGCCCAGTTTATGATTTTTCAATGACAATTATTTATTGTCGTTACTTAACGATTCGACAAAATTTTCTGGATTAACGGGTTTACCATTTTTATAGGTCATTAAACGTACATGTGGCATATCAAAAGTTTCATAATTGGCCGTATTACCCACCGTGCCAATCTGGTCACCGCCTTTCACTTTATCACCGACAGCGACATTGATTGAATCCAGACTACTATAAACTGTTTCGACACCATCGGCATGTTTAATCCGAATTAACTTACCCGTACTGGCATCGCCGCTTTCAATTACCGAAGTCACTTCGCCATCATAGCAAGCTACGACACCGGTACCCGCATTGGCGCCAATCGTATAACCCAAATCAAACTCATACCACTTAGTGGTGTTGTTGTATTGTGGCATATCAAAGTCGGCAGATTTTAAAATTGTCACCGCTGATGTGCTAACCGGCATCACCCAAGTTTTCACAACAGGTTTAATTGTTGGTCCATTAACCAAAGTCGTTTCCTCATTTGGCGGTGTGCTTGTCCTTCTCGCAAACGCCATCCCAATAAAAGTCGTTGCCGCACCTAACATCATCACCACCAGTAAAGTACTGATAGCAATTGCGTTACGACGTGTTTTTTCCATTTGTGTTGCAGTACGAATGTCCATTTCTTTTCCCTCCCTTGATTTTGATTTTTGACGATTCGGCGGGGTTTTATACATAAAAGTTACCGTTCAATAAAAGTAGCACAATCGGCATGATTACTGGCTTCATTATCCACCACAGCAATGCCGTTAGCAGCGCAACGACAATCATGATTGTATAAACAGGCACAAACGGTACAACTCAGCGGAACATTGTTGGGTTTTGTCGGCGCCAATTCAGACGCTAATTCTAAATCAAGTTTGCGTTGGTCTTTTTGATAAGTGGCGCAATACGCTCCACGACAGACGTGAACTTCCCGCGCATGGCAAGTACCAGCATGATTGAATTTACAATTAATTTTACGACAACGAATATTCATTATACATTTATTATTTCTTATATTAAAATAAAGTATGCAAATTTATTTATTAAAAGATTTAAAGGGACACGGTAAAGCCGGTGACATTGTCAATTTAAACGACGGATATGCCAAAAATTTCGTCATTAAAAACAAAATCGGCAAACCGGTTGACAATGCCATTTTAAGTGACATCAAAGCTAAAGCCGAAAGTGCGGCATTCAAAACACAAACCGAAATCGCCGCTATAAAAAAACAAATTGAGCAATTAAAACAAACATCAGTTACCTTACACTGCAAAGTCGGCGCTAATCAAAAATTATTTGGCAGTATTACCGCCACCGAAATCAGTAACGCTTTAGCCGAAAAAGGTATCACGATTGACAAACATTTAATCGTCATTAATGAACCAATCAAAACAACTGGTTCATATAATGTAACTATTAAATACAATCATCAATTAACGGGTTCAGTCACCGTCAACGTGGAGGAATAAAAATGCAAAACGACAACATTTTTGTCTTGGTACTATCTTTAGAACAATACCAAAACACCACTCTGTTGTCACAATCAATTTGTGGGCGTACCATGGACCAATGGGTCGCTGCAGCTGTGGCTCCATTTAAAACTAAATCAATCATTGCTTCACCAGAAGATGATATCATTACCTTATTCAAAAACAATTTAACCGAATCCAGTTTTACGGTTATTACTTACGATGATATGCCATTGCTAACCACTAAAGATATTACTGATGCGGTTGATTATTGTTTTCACAAAAATGTACCAGCCGTAAAATTACCGCGTGGTTGGGTTTTCAATACCGAATTAGTGATGCAAAGCGAAACCTTTCCCATTACTGAATTCCATGCTGCCAAACAAGAAAACTATACGGTTGCATTTAACAACTCTCAAATTGCCAAAATTCGTATGATTATGCAGGAACGCATTAATCAACACTGCTTAAAAAACGGCGTTATTATGATTGACCCTAGCCACACCTACATTGACGCTGATGTCCAAATTGACGCCAACGTAACTTTGGAGCCGAACGTTCATTTGTGTGGCAAGACCACAATTCACGGTGGTACGGTAATTTTAGATGGTAGCCACATCACCGATTCTGCAATTGGCCAAAATTGTGAAGTGGGACCATATGCCCATATCCGCCCTAACAGCAGTATTGGCAACAACTGTCGCATTGGCAATTACGTTGAAATTAAACGCTCACGTATTGGCGATGGCACCAAGGTTGCCCATATGACTTATGTTGGCGACAGCACCATTGGTAAAAACTGTAACCTAGGTTGTGGCGTTATTTTCTGTAACTATAATGGCAAAACCAAAAGTAATTGCATCGTAGGCGACAACGTTTTCATTGGCAGCAACTCTTGTCTAGTGGCACCACTACAAATCGGCAACCACGCTTATATTGCTGCCGGCTCAGTGATTACCGACGAAGTTCCCAACAATGCTTTAGGTATTTCACGTGCACGCCAAGCCATCAAAGAACATTACGTGACTGAATAATTTTACGTAAACGATTAACGACACCACTTTTCGTGATTCTTAAAAGATGTGCCAGTTCTTCATAAGTTGCATCTGGGTTTTCAATGCGCGCCAAGGCGGTCTCCTGCAATTTAGGACTTAATGTGTACAAAGTACCGCTGGCTTTTAATTGCTCAATTAAGGCAATTTGCTGACTAGCAGCCTTAACTTGTTTTTTAATATTACCCGCATCACAATTCGCCGCCCGATTAGCATTGTTACGGATAATACCCATAATGATTTTATCGCATTTAGTTAGATCTGGATTTGTCATTTTCCGCCTTTACGATTTGGTCAAGTAACTGCGCCTTCGGACGTACAAAGGGTTTATCAAGATTTAAAATGCAACTTGGGTCATAATCACACAACTTCAAGAAATCATCAACACGGTCTATGCGTCCCACGTTTTCCGCTTTATGTGCATCACTGTTAATCACAAATTTTACACCCATGGCCGCCATGCGCTCAAAATCAATCGGACGGAAACTGATTTTTTTGTTATTTAATTCCATGGCTGTTCCACGCGCGATACAAGCTTTCGCTACTTCAATTACGTCAACACGGAAATAACGGCTGGGGTGTGATAAAATATCAATATTGTTTTTTTGAATGACATTTACTACAGCTTGTGTGTTTTTACGGATTAAATGTTTTGGGGTGTAATTAATTCCTAAACGACGCATCACAAACCAAAACATATTGGGAATGTAATAAGTAAAGAATTGCCAAAACTTTTTTGGTTGCACAGAAACGTGAATGCCACAAATTAAATAGTCGTATAATTTACGTTCATCATTAGCAACATCAATGTCACCATCAGCGCCAACTACATTACATTCAATGCCATAAAAAGTTTTAATGTCGTGGTTTTTCCCCGAGCGCAAAACTTGGGCCTTGGCTAATAAGGCATTTTCAAAACGTTTCTTTTTGTTACGGACACGGTAATGAGCGTGATCGGTAATACCAATTTCAGATAAGCCACGCTTTTTCGCCGCAGCAACGTTTTCATCAATTGTTGTCGTACCATCACTATCTAAAGTATGAGTGTGATAATCCCCGTAAACTTTCATGATATTTTAATTATAACAAACGCCGAATACGCGGTCAATCACTAACAAATTCAACCTAGTTCCGCATAAAATGGCGTATGTGCGGAATCAACGGATTCATTAATTTTAAATACTCAAAACCACAAGCCAAAACTATTTTGACCAAGATGAACCAAGCGTTAATCAATCGTGGCAATGACGACCACGGAATTTATTTTCATGACAACGCCTATCTGGGACAACAACGCTTAAGCATTGTGGACCTAAGTAAAGGTCACCAGCCAATGAGTTACACTCACCACGGTAAAACTTTCACCATTGTTTATAACGGAGAATTATATAATGCCCCAGCGTTGCGCGAGCGATTAAGACAACACCACATTCGGTTACGTACCACTTGCGATACTGAATTGGTTTTAAAACTATTCGCTGTAGAAGGTCCGCAAGCACTACACCGCTTGAACGGTATTTTTGCATTTGCTGTTTACGAAACCTCAACTAATCGCATTTTTCTAGCGCGCGACCCATTAGGCGTAAAACCACTTTTTTATAGTTACCAGAACGGTGCCCTGGCATTTGCTTCCGAGATTAAAGCCTTGTTCAGTCATCCCTCAATCCAACCACGCGTAAACTTGCAGGGGCTACGCGAACTGTTCGGTATTTGCCCAGCGCGTACCCCTGGAAAAACTGTTTATACAGGAATCAATGAAATTAAACCCGGACAATATGCTTGGTGGCAGGACGGTAAATTAACCACCAAAACTTGGTTCAAATTAAAAAGTTACCAACATCAACAAAGCACCGCTGAAACCATTCAAACCATTCGCAATATGTTACAAAACATTGTTCAAAATCAATTAGTCAGTGATGTTCGCGTTGGCTTAATGTTAAGTGGTGGCTTAGATTCCAGTGCTGTCACTGCCATGGCGGCACGTGCCGGCCAAACATTCAAAACATTTTCAGTTGACTATGTTGGCAATGCTGATAACTTCCAACCAACCGATTTTTCACCATCGCGTGATAACTATTACATTGATTTAGTTGCGAAACAATATCACACCGACCATAGTTATAAAGTTTTAACTTCGGCGCAACTCTGTTCCGCTTTGCGCGAAGCATTAATCGCCCGCGATTACCCAGCCATGGCCGATATTGACAGTTCGCTTTTATTATTCTGTCGTGCCATTAAAACCGATGTTTCAGTTTGTTTAAGCGGTGAATTTGCCGATGAAATTTTCTGTGGCTATCCTTGGTTTTACCGAGCAGATACTAATCGCGCCACAACTTTTCCCTGGGCAATTGATTTATCCATTCGCGAACAAACAATTGCGCCTGCATTACGTACCAAATTAAACATCAAAGATTTTGTTAACAAAACCTATGCGGCGGCAGTTGCCGAAGTCCCATTAAGTTCCACCGACACCCCTGCAGACCGTCAAATGAAAATTTACAGTTATTTAACCATGCGCTGGTTTGGTTTGAATTTATTAGAACGTGCCGACCGCATGGCGATGCGCTGTGGTTTAGAGGTCCGTGTTCCTTTTACCGATATCAATCTTGTCCAATATGTTTACAATATTCCTTGGAAGATGAAAAACTACGGCGGGCAAGAAAAAGGTATCTTACGCGCCGCCCTCCAAAATTACTTACCCGAAGCCGTTGTTACACGTAAAAAATCGCCTTACCCCAAAACTATTGACCCAGTATATACACAACTGATTGAACAAGAAATTCGTACGTTAATTGCCAATCCACAACATGCCGTTTGGCAAATTGTTGATATAAATTATGTTACCACCATCTTAAACGAAAGCAACCCCAACAAGACACGCCCCTGGTTCGGTCAATTAATGCAACGACCGCAATATTTAGCTTTCATTTATCAAATCGCTTTATGGCTAACTGAATATAAAATTATCTTAGACCTTTAGTTACGCGGCTGCACGCAAATGATAGGCTTTTGATTTGGCTAAATCTTTAAAGCCATTATGGTCATAAAGCCAAGTATCCAAATAGATTGAGGCATAAGTACGATTAACCAACGGTGTAATTTCATCGATTTGTTCAAGCGTCAAAGGTGTGCCTTTGAAATTGACGAAATCCGCAGTCCGCCAGAGTTGCCAATTGGCCTTATCGGTGCGATAGGTTCTTCCCTGATATTGGAAGGATTGAGTTTCCTCACCATTATAGCCGACAGCACCCCAGGTAAGTCCGCCCAAATAGCCCACGCCGATGGATTGTTCATTATCAAAAATACTATGTCCATATGTCAATTGTTTGTCAGTTTGAATTCCGAACAAACTGCACACTGTCGGATAGATATCCATTGTTGAAGTAAAGCGACGCAAGGGTACACCGCATTGGTTACGTTCTGCCAAACTTTTGTTGGTATTCTCAACAGCGTTTTCAGCCTGGGTTTTGTCACTATCCTTAATTTTCGCCTTAGGATTATAAACAATCATCGGACAACGGTTACCCAATAAATCACGCGGGTTATTATTTTCCGGTTTTAACGCAAACGGATTAACATAATAATAATGGTCACCAAACATCATAAAGGCTGTGGTTTCAATTAGGAACTTGCCATCTTTTCCACGTGTTGTGCGTAAACGGTTTAACAATGCGCCAAAGCCCAAATCAAAATTATAAGTCCCAGCCAGATAATTTTCGGCGGTCAAAATTTCTAATTCACTACCTTTTGCCAACACAGGATAAATTTGTTTTAATGCATTCCAATTTTCTGGCTTTTCAATGTAATCAAAATAATCCGGATAATAATCTCTTAAATTAAACCGTGACGCATTTAATGAGTGCGTTGAGACACTTACCAAGTAACTATAAAAATTCTTGTCGGCTGGTGCAATTTGTTCCAAGTTTTCTTCAAACAACTCTTTATCAGAATTCAAACCGCAGTGTGCAGTATAACGTGGATTTTCATAATCATAAAAGTCCGTGAAACTCTGAAAGCCGAATCGATTGGTAAAAATTTTACGACGTTGATAACTGCGACCGTCATAATCGTGGAAAGCCGCCGTTTGGTAATTACTGCGATCAAAAATATTTGCTAAAGAATGAGGCACTGTCACATCGCCATAATTATTCCATAGTTCCTTACCGACTTCGTGCATACCATTTTGTCCGACATGGTCAGTAAAGCAAGTACGTTCAATACTATAGTAGCCGTCCACTTCATAACAACTTTCCCGCATAAAGTGGTATAAATTCGGCATCGTAATTGGATTAACGGCAGCACGTTCAAATGTTTCCATCAAAATCATAATTAAGTTGTAACCCTCGCCTAGAACTTCATCATCATTCAAAGCGAATTCGTTCGCCTCAAATTCTTGATTCAGTTTTTCTTGCATGACATCGGTCATATCAGATTTCGCACCAATTAATTTCAAGAAGTTATCAATGTAATAACTGTAACTACCAAATGTACGCAAATCCGCTACACGATTACTAAAAGTATCATAAAGAAATTTTTCATTACTTAAATTAGCAACATAATTGTCAGTACCGTTTTGATATTTTGGTAATCCCGAATAAGCGATGGTATAACTGAAGAAACTAACAAACGCCATAATGCCACACAACGTGACTTGCCAAAAATGATTGTTTTGTTTTTTCGGCACCCGACAAAACCACATTACTAAAACCGTTACAATGACATAAAGCACAATCAAAGCAATAATTGGCACCAAGAACAAGAAGTCAATCTCCACTGCACCCACATTACCAAACGCCATAACTAAACTCTTCAAAGTTTCCAACGAAAAAATTTCCATACACGCATCATAAGCAATAATGTTAGAAATCGTCGTTGTTAAATGCCAAGCGAACAGCAAAGAAAGGATAATGACTTGAATCCATTTTTGTTGAATCAGCGCCACTAGCGCCGCAATCATCAAAATAATTGATAAACTGAAGATGTAAGCTTTCGGAAAAGAAATATCCATAATTGAAAACATCATTACTTCCAACAATAACGAAGTAACAACGAACAATGCCGGCAAATACAGATAACTGACACGTTTGTAAAAAGGAACCCGTGCCGCATCCTGCATTCTAATCTTCATTAAATTTAGTATAGACTTTTCACACGTTTTTTGTCAACGCAACACATTTTTTTAAATTATTTTTCTTCATAACCATGTGGGTTTTGACTGTAAAAACGCCACAAATCACGCGCCATTGCATCTAAATCATATTGCGCATGCCAACCTAAATCCTTGGCGGCGCGTTGTGGGTCAGCATAGCATGCCGCAATATCTCCCGCACGACGTGGCTTAATTTGATAGGGAATTTCACGACCAGCAGCACGCTCGAAAGCATGTAAAACATCCAACACGCTGTAACCTTGACCAGTACCTAAATTGTAAACGTGGGCACCAGGTGTTTTAATTTTAGCAATCGCTTGCAAATGTCCGTCCGCCAAATCACAAACGTGAATGTAATCACGCACACCCGTTCCATCTGGCGTTGGATAATCATTACCAAAAACTTGTAAGAACGGCAATTTACCCGTTAAAACTTGAGCAATATACGGCGTTAAATTATTAGGAATGCCTTGTGGATTCTCACCAATCAATCCTGACGGATGTGCACCCACCGGGTTAAAGTAACGCAAAATTACCGCCGTCCAATTTTTATCCGCATGACAAATATCACGCAAGATATCTTCAATCATTAACTTAGTTGCACCATAAGGGTTAGTTGTGTGCAAAGAACAATCCTCGGTCAATGGCAAACGTTCAGGGTCGCCATATACGGTCGCACTGGAAGAGAAAACAATCTTTTTACAATCATGCGCCTGCATCACGGTCAACAATGATAACGTCGCATTTAAGTTGTTTTCATAATAACGCAAAGGTTGTGCCACACTTTCGCCCACCGCTTTTAATGCTGCAAAATGGATGACCCAATCAATGTGATGTTTGGCAAAAATTTCATCCAACTGCGTACGATTACGCAAATCGGCACGATACCAGGGGAAAGTCTTACCCGTGATTTTGGTTACGCGTTCCAAACTAACTGGCGAACTATTAACGAAGTTATCCACCACCACAATGTCATAACCTTGTTCCAGCAAAGTCACACAAGTATGGCTGCCGATATAACCAGCCCCACCCGTTACCAAAACGGTACCTTTACTTTGTTTTTTATCCACATCTGTTTTTTTCTTTTCCATTACTTTCATTTTACCCACCAAACCCAATCCTGGCAAACAAAAAACCGCCCCTTTTCAAGAGCGGCTTGCTTAATTGTAAATTAATTATTTGCGGCGGCGTTTGCTAATTACGACGCCAACAATGATGCCAGCGATAATTAAGATACCTACCGATGTTCCCGCAATACCAACAATTAAACCAGCGTTATTTTGGTTATTTACTTCTGTGCTGTTTTCTTCTGCTGGAGTTTCTGCTTCTGGTTGTTCCAGAGTTTCTGGTTCAGGTTGCAATTGCACTTCTTTCCATTTGGCGGTCAATGTGATGTTTTCGGTTACTTGAGTAGAGAAATAATATTCACCATCATTTAAATACCAACCCAAGAAACGATAACCTTCACGCGTCGGATCAAATGGCTTTTGTGCACTACAACCATAATTAACACTTTGCTGTTCAACCGGCGTGCCACCATCGGTATCAAAAAATACCGTGACTTTGGCAGGATGTAAAATACCTGCGTCAACATATTGTGCAAAATTGTCATTATTCAATAAATCTTCATTTTCCACCGTAATTTGCACACGAGTACAACCTTGAAATATATCTTCACCCACAGCATTGACAGTAGTTGGAATGCTAATTCTTTCCAGTTGACTGCAACCAGTAAATGCTCTGTCGCCAATACTTTCCAACCCTTCTGGAAGATAAATGTTTTTTAAGTCTCTAAAGCAATCTGCAAAAGACTCATTACCAATTTTCTGCAAACTTGCTGGGAAATTAACACTTCTCAGCCACGAACAACCAGCAAATGCTTTATCACCGATTTCGGTGACACCATTCTGAATCGTGACACCCTCTAAAAAGGTACCTGCAAAAGCGTTTTCGCCAATAAATTCGACACTTCCCGGAATGGTAATTGAACTGATTATACTACTCGCAAAAGCACGATTACCAATTCTGGTGACTCCGTTGGGGATACTGATTTTTTTAATAACTGAACTTGCTAATGCCGCGTCAGCAATTTCTTTTACAGTATCAGGAATGGTAACATCGATGGAAACTGCGGCGTAACCAGTATACTGGCTGTAGCTCGTCCAAGCAGCGTCGGATAATCCTGTTAACACACCATTTTCATCAATTTTAAAATCACTTTCTTCTCTGACATACATTGTCGCATACTTACCCGCCGCATGAACGTGTGTCACCGCCAAAACGAGCACAATTGAAGCAAAAATCAACGCACAGGTTGCACACAATACAGCAAAGATTGATTTTTTATTCATAATTTATTTTCTCCTTTGTTTATTTTAGTATTTGCAAAACTTACAAACACTACTAACAGTTTACCCCTCCCCAGCCAATTTGCAAACGCTTTCTATTTTATCAAATCTTTACCTGTTCTTTAAAATTGTTACTTACAGAACAAAAAACCCGGGGTGTCCCGGGTTGAATCTTGTTTTGATTTTACGCTACCGTAATCACAACTTTAATCTTTTGCTCAAAAACATCGTCGCCATCCCAATTAAATTGCCAAATCAAAACAGTTTCCGCGGTCGGCAACGTGTCACAATGAACTTGCAACGACATGACACCATTGTCATTATCAACCACATTACTCATATCTTCAAATAAAACATCGTCAAATTTATATTGTGAATATTGAGAATAAGTACCAGGAAGGGTAATTTTAATCACAGCATCATAACCACTTTCCGTAGCAGTCAAAGCACTTGCACTGATTTTAAATACATCATAATCAATAATACGTTCAGCACCGGTTGTTTCGTAATCACCGATGGTTACATTGTTACGGTTGAAATTATTATTCACTAACTTTGCAAAACTTGGTACTGTTTGTCCGCCCTGGTGTTCACCACAGTGTGTACAAGTTTGATAATACATAACATTAACTGATTTAACCTTATTTTCAGCATCCAAGTAACGATATGGCACCGCATCGTCAACGCGATTTTCTGGCAAGCAAATCATTTGCCAATCATGGTCATATGTTTTGTAAGCCTCAAATATACTTTCATCCAATGGTCTGGTGCAGGCTTGGTCAGCAAATTTTTGACCGCAACCATGGATACAAACCCAATATTCTGGATTGCCGTCTTCCAAACATGTTGCTTCCTTACGTGCAAAATGTTGATTACCCTCCGACCAGTGATTTAACTTTGCCACAACAACTTCATCATCGGTTAATGGTTCAGTACAATTTTCATCAGCAAATTTACGACCACAATCATCGCATACATAATAAGCACGACTTCCGGTATGTTCACAGGTTGGTGCTTGTGCAGCTTCATAATGTACATGGTGTACAGTTGGGATTACTAAGTCGGAATAATTGCAAGCAATACCATATTCATTGAAGTATTGGTCGCAATGGACACATTGTCGATAGGCATAGTGACCTTCGTATTCACAGGTGGCCGGTTCGTAAGGAACTAACGCACCAATTTCGTGTGAACGGTTGGTATTATGAATAATTGTGCTTTCATAAGTAATCTCGGTTTTAGTTTTAGGATCAAAATATTTTTCACATTGGTCACAATACAAATAATCACGATGTCCATCGTGGTCACAAGTAGCATTTTTATATTCATGCAAATGGAAATCATGATTAATTTTTGGGGCTACATGCCAGGCTGCAAAATCTTCGGCTTTAATTTCATTAATTCCATCGGCGTCACTGAAATACAAATGGCATTCTGGGCATTCCCAATAATCTTTGTAACCTGTCGTTTCGCAAGTTGCTTCCACACCTTGATGAAATTCTAATTCATGTCCGTGCCCAACTTCACCAGCCGCACTAGCACTATGGGTACCCCACATAATTGCCATACCCGCACCCATTCCAACGAGTCCAGCAATAAATAAGAAGGCAAATTGTTTCAAAGCTTTTAATTTCATTGGTATTTCCCCCTTTGCTTTCATTTATATGATAACATATAAATTCTTAATCTCAAATAGGTTACTGCAAAATTTTTTATTTTCTTATTTCGGCGGAAATTTCAAAAAAAACTGCTGTCACGCTGTTAATTCTGCTCTTTACCAAAATCAGTGTTTTTAACATTCATCATATCATAAATCGGTTGTGTCATATTTTGGTAATTTCCATACCAAGCACGACTTCGCAACATTGCCTCGCGGGGGCTAATTTTCATATCCGTGGTTGCCGTTCCCAGTTCATCAATAATACTTTTATGCCTTTGTCCATATTCAAAACTGCGAATTGCTCGCCAACCATCAAAAGAAGCTAATACTTTATCTTTAATATCTTCAAATTGTCGTGCGTCGATGGAACTGGATACCATTTCAAGCGGACGAACAAAACGGTTATAGTATTCCACCATCATGGTTTGTTCTAACCATAAATAACTATTCTTTTCCAGCCCAGCTTCAATTGAATGGTGGTCAAGGTTCAACCGACTTACGTTATTCATAATTTCTTGGCGTGCCAATTCGTCAATATTACTTGAATAATCAATTTTAATTTGTTCCAAAGTTCTGAACGAAACATTATAGTTATGTTTATCCATGTAATCTTCAATTTCAGCAGCAACCACGTCTTCCTCATATTGTACTCGCCTGTCATTAAACTTTGGATCACTTTCAACAAAAGTTTCAATACTATGTCGTTTAACCTTATTGCTTTTTAAACCATTCGCCGAATCATTAACCACACGCTCAATATGATTAACCATCCATTCACAATCGCGGACATGTGCTGGCAAATTTACCATGCTAATAACATCTTTGCATTGATTTTTTGAAGATTTCAGAAGATTATAGAAAATTTCAACACCATCTCTTGACGGGAAGATTTCATTCAATTTATCATGTAAAATATGTAAATCAACTTCATATTGTATTTTTTTATTGTTTACTTGATTTTCATGTATCGTTTGAATTAAATGTTTTAATTTTTGTCGCATGTGTTTACTATCCTTCGGATTTCATTCTACTACAATTATTAATTAATTTCAAGATAATGATGAAATATTTGTAACACCCATCTTGACTTCCATTTTTTTAGTGGTAAAATAGCCACTATGAAGTTTAAAAATATCAAAAAAAATACATTCAACAAAGAAAATTTAATCGCATCTAAAGAACATGAAGAACGCGAGTTCGCAATCTTACGCAGTTATCTGCCTGATATTTTCATGACAGAAAACCAGCCAGGTTTAAAATCAGATGAAATTGGTGCAATTCGTGATTTTTATTATGATTTGATTGCTAACATCCGTCGCGAAGATGACCGTCCAAAACATATTCACACAGAAGATTACTTACCATATAATACACAAAACGAAAAATGGATGGTTAAATACATTATGCGCACCATTAAAGACATTACCAAAGAAAACGAACGTGCACAAAAAAGTTTCTTAAAAATTCACAAAGAATTTGAAAAAAATCATAAAGTCATTACCAATGATAGATACGACGAATTTTCACCAGCACAAAAAAATGATTACGAAGAAAAATATGATGAAATCGTTTTAGTAGATTCCAACAAGCACACCAAAATTTCTGCTAAAACCATCCTGAAATTTATTCAAACCGACCCGGCTTATCAACAAGCACGTACTAATTACACCGTCGGTTTAACCTTGGCTCAAGTTGAATATATGATGAACGCCCAAGAACCAAACGAAGTTTTAACTCGTCGCCGCTATAGTCGTACCGAACCATATTCAGTTGAAACCATTTATCACCCCAGTATTTCACGCTTCAAAAAAGATACTGATAAATTATTCCGTAACGGTGCCTTTGTCGGCTTAACACAAAACCTGCATCTTGACCCCGAAGCCGTTGAATACGGCTTGGAAAAATACGCCGACATTTGGCTTGACCAAACCATGAGTGATGCCTATTACAACCAATACATGGTTGATGTAAACGACATGGATGCAATGCATTATAAAGAATGGTATTTCGATACTGTACTTCATCAATTCCGTAATGATTGGATGACAAAACGTAAACACGAATACGAACAAGAACACCGCGCAGTTATGCAAAAAGCCGGTCGCAGATTAATGAATCTTGCACCTGAAGCAGTAAAAGCTTTAAATTCACGTGTTGATATGTTAAATGAACGCTTCCAAGAAATGGTTATCAAATTCAACGCGAAGAAAACTCACACCTTCGACAACGATAGAAATGCCGATATCACTTTGTGAAAACATTTGCAGTCACATCTTTGACTTACCATTATGATTGATTGTTTAAAATTACCGCGTATGAACAACATAAGGCGGGTTAAATGTTTCGTAACCGTAGCATCCACAAGCAAGCCGAACGCGTCCGTTTCGTGGATTAACACGAATAGTTGCTACTTCAAAGCCACCCTGGTTGGTGGCTTTGGTTGGATATTGAGCATTGTTAGTTGTTAAAACACTCCAATTTTCGCCGTCGTTTTGGCTTGCTTAGTGTGCTTGTCTATGGCGGAGCGAAGCGACGCCACTTGTATATATAGACAAGCACACGTTTAACTGCCAAATTAATAAATTGATAAGTTTTTTTATTATCCCTTACAACCAGTCCAAAATTTGTTCACATAATCTTTTTCAATTGATAGTTTTAATTCATCTACTTCTTTATTTGAGATTCCTTTATTTTCCAAAATAGATAATAATTTATTATTTCTTTCTTTCAATTTATCAATTTGTTCTTTAGTTGGAATAACATTGCTTTTTATCGAATTGCAATGTTGACATACATAAACTAAATTCCAAATATCGTCGCTATACATATATGACCAGGGTATGACATGGTCAATAGAAAGTTCTGTATTTTGAGTTTCTTTTCCGCAAATAAAACAATGGTGATTTGGATTTTCAATATCCAAATAAGTTTTAAACTTTGATAAAGAATTTCTTTTAATATTTCTCTCGTCAATAATTCTAACTTTTTTGTTTATTCTTGGTGAACTATTAAAAGTTTCCAATATCAAACTCCACCGGTAATTAATTAAATCGTATAAATCTTGTTCATTATTTTTTAATATTTGGGCGTTACATTTTTTAATAATTAAAGAGTTATCACCTTTTGTATATTGATATAATTTAGGTGAATTATCTTCAATGTTATCAAATCGCCAACTAACATCAAATTTTAAAGTTCGTTCTATATTGTTTATGGTTTTCTCATAATCTGCTTTTAAGCCAATATTTGAAAATCTATCTTCAACTTTTTCAAATACTTCAGGCTGTTTTTTGCCGATAGTAATAAAATATTTTTCAATCAAATTTTTTGTTAACGACAAAATAACTGGTGGCTTTTTTAAGTTGCTACCTTGAACTAAATCAAAGAAAATAGTCTGATTCCAGTAGTATTTTAAAAACTTAAACGTAATATCGTGTAATGTAATTACAATATTATCTTCATTTAATTCTTTAGTTGAACATAATTCAACAATTGATTTTGCCCAAGCCATCTTGTAAGTATTATCATAGTTACAAGACCTAATAATTTTAGTAAAGCGGTTATAAAACTTATTTTCCATCGTCCACACTCTCTAAAAAGATTTTTTTCTTAAAACTACCTCTTTTTTCGTTTTTGCTATTTCTAATCTTTTCAAAATCGGTATAGTCAATTTTTTTAGCATCAAGTATTGCTCTTAAAACTTCTTCTAAATCAGCCAATTCTTCAACATCGCCACTTTCTAAATACTCTTTAAGTTCTTCTTCTAGTTTTATATTTAAACTTTTTAGGTATTCTTCATTATTTAATATTTTTGTAACACAGGTGCTACCATTTTTATTGATTATTTCAGGAATCTTATCCCTAACTAGTTTATTGTAAATTTTCATATTTATCGCCTATATTGGTAGTGTATCATAAAACTTTATGATATTGACATTTAAATATCAAAATAATACTTACAGCTCTCATCAATATTAATGTTTAAATTAAATTAGTAATTTTCTTTTCCAATTCAACAGTTTCTTCATTGTCCAATGCAGCTATTCTTCTCCGAATATATGATGATTTACTTTTATATGCTTCCTGTTGAGTCCCTGATTTTAATCCTAAACTTTCACAAATACTTGGCAAATCATTAGCGGAATAATTTTTTAAATTTTCAATTATATTAAGTTTAATTTGTTTAATATCACAATCATTATTATTTGTTAAATCTTTAATAATTTCATTTACGGTTTTATATCTTTCAGATAAATTAGTAGTTACGCATTTTGAAATAATATTATGCATTTTAGTTGAACCAGTAGATATATTTTGTTTTCCAAAATAAATATAATTTATCATCATCCCAAGCGCGTAAATATCATTTTGAGCATTGTAATTTTCAAATTTTTCCAAACAGGGATCTATAAAAGTTCCTTTTATAGATGAATCACTACTCGTAATCTTGTTGTTTTCATCTTTGATTAAACCAAAATCTGAAATTTTTAAAAATAATAAGTCATCGCATTTTGTATCTATTAGAACATTATTATAACTTATGTCTCTATGATATAAACCTCTATCATGTAAGAATTTAATGCCATCTAATAGTTGATAAATTAAATTTTTTCTCTGTTCATTAGTAAGTTTTGTATTATTAGAATCTATAAATTTTTTTAGCGATGTTCCACAATAATCCATTGTATAAGAATTGTCATCAAAATATTTATAAACTCGAACAATGTTCGGATGTGGGTTTGATTTCATCAACCTATATTCTTGCTTAAATCTTATTAAATCTTTCTCAGTGGCATTTTTCTTAAGTCTTTTTAAGACAAATTTTTCATTATAATCTTCATCCTTATATTCAAAAACATTTGCATAAGACCCAGAACCTATTAGCTTTAATTGATATGACGATTTATTTTTCTTTACTATTTGATTTTCAGCAAAGACAAAGATTGGAATTGTATAATACAATTCAATTTTCTCCACATGTCTTGGAATCTCACTACCATAGTATTTATTTATAAAAGTCTTACAAAGTTTTATTTTTTCATCATAATAATCATCCAGTTTGAATTTATATTCAGTATCTTCAAGATTTTTTTGCAATCTCTCAATTATCTCAAAAATATATAATAAACTCCTACTATCTTCTGCATGATAGTATGCAGTATATTCCTCGGTAGGTAATTTTGTATTCAAAGATTTAATTTCTATTAATAAGTTAAAATGCACTGTAGAAAAAATTTCGGAAACTTTTTGATTCCCAAAATTTCTATATAAATCAATAAAATCTAAATGCT
>CAMOZC010000003.1 GCA_946630785.1 uncultured Clostridia bacterium
ATGATTTGGGCTTTTCGGATTTAGTATATATTCAACCTACAGTCGCTTTGGCATCATATTTTGGTTATCCATTTACAGAACAAGTTCCAGTTATGACCGTTGTAATTGGCGATACGTCAACTGATTTGGCGATTATTTTGGGTGAAAAAATTTTGTATAGTGGAATTCTTGATGTTGGGGTTAATTCTTGCGTTGAAGCTATTATTGATTTAGTGGCACAAAAATTTCATGCTGAAATCAGTTATGAAACTGCGCAAGGCATTTTCCGTGATGTTGCTTCGTTGTTGAAAAATGATACGCGCTACGTAAAATTTCCTGAGTTTATTTTAAAGGCTGAACAAGTCCGTGAAGTGATTTATCCACTCTATGCACAAATTATTGGTGCCATTAATCATTTGTTACCACAGGCCAGTGCAGACGTGATGCGTCAAATTCTCAGTACAGGTGTTTTATTTGGTGGTGCTGGCGCAAAGATTCGCGGTTTGTCTGAAGCAGTTTATTGGAGTCTGCAATTACAAACAATGATTGCTAACGATGAAGAAAATGCCACGTTGCTTGGTGCTGGAGCGTTGCTGGAAAATCCACAGTTGTTTCTAAACCTTACGCAAAACGCATAGATTTAGTTGTGCGTGTAATAATTCATCCGCTGTTTGTTTTGACAGCCGTGGTGGCGATTGTATTCGCTACTACGGATTTTTTTATTGCTTTAACGGTTGCTGTCATTCTGCACGAATTTGCGCACGCTTTGGTCGCTAAGAGTCTTGGCGCTATCGCTAAGCGAATTACGTTAACCCCGTTCGGTGGGGCGCTTAATTTGCAAACTAAGATTTTAACCGCACAACAAAAATGTTGGATTTATTTAGCAGGTCCAATCGCAAGTCTATTGTTTAGTTTATTGTTTGGCGTCATGGTTTGGCTTTTCCCAGTTGTTTTTGTCTATCTTGAATATTTGGTGGTAGCCAATTTTCTTGTTGGTGTGATTAATTTATTGCCGGTATATCCCTTGGACGGTGGCAAGGTTTTGGCGCAGTTGATTCCAGTGAAAATAATTTATCGGGCTTCTAATTTATGTTTTGTTGCAATGTTAGTTTTATCTTTGATTTGGTTTAATTGGTGGTGGATTTTCTTTTCGATTGTGATGTTGATGCAAATCAATTGGGATTTCAAACAATCAACCTATGCCGACAAGTTCTGTTATTGCGGTAAACAAAAGACTGGAAAATTCGTACGTTGCGCAGTCCTATCGACTTCTTCATTGTTGAGCATTTATAAAATGATTGATAAGAAGCATCCCACCGAATTTGTGATAACAGATAAAAATAATCGCTTGTTTTATGAAAGTGATTTAGAAAAATGGTTGTTAAAATATTCAACAACCACACAACTTATAGAATGTTTTTAAATCAATTGGTGGCGATGGCTGGAATCGAACCAGCGATACCCGGGGTATGAACTCGGTGCATTAGCCGCTGTGCTACATCGCCGTATAGATACTATAACAAACTTCTGAGAATAACGCAAGATATTTATGGTTGCTTTTTTTGCATGGATGTTGTATGCTTGCAATGTATCTTTTTCCTGCAGTCATAAATGCTGCAGGCGTTAGACCATAAAAGGAGGTAAAAACATGGAAAACAAGAAATCGTACGAATGTATGATTGTTGTGGACGCTAAATTAACCGAAGCAAAACGCGAAGAGTTAATTGCTAAGTTTAAAAAAATGGCAGGTGAACAAACAACCGTAGAAAAGTTAGGCCAAAAGAAATATGGTTTTTATTACTTGTTGAATTTCAGCGCTACTCCAGATGTTCCAGCTAAAATGACCGCTTTGATGAACATTACCGAAGGTATTGATCGTCATTTGTTCATTGCTAAGACAGATGTTATGTTGGCGCAAGATGTGATCCGCAAACAAAATCGTGCTAAAGCACGCGAAGAATACTTGGCTAAGAAAGAAAAAGAAATGCGTGAAAAAGAATCCAAAGAAGTAAAAGAAGGAGAATAATTTACTATGAATAAAGTATTTTTAGTAGGAAATTTAACTCGTGATCCAGAATTATCAACTGTTGGTGCGAACAGTACCAGCGTATGTCGTTTCGGAATTGCTGTTAACCGTCGTATGAGTGGTGGAAATCAAGAAACTGATTTTTACAACATTTCAGTATGGCGTGCTTTGGGTGAAAATTGTGCCAAGTTCATTAAGAAAGGTAGCAAGGTCGCAATTTGTGGTGATATCCAAATCCGTAATTACGAAGACAAAGAAGGTAACAAACGTACTTCAGTTGAAGTTACTGCTACTGACGTTGAATTCTTAGACCGTAAGGGTGATAACCCAAGTAGTTCATACGATCAAACTAATAACGTTGAAGTTAAACCTGTTAGTGATGATTCGTTGCCATTTTAATTAAAGGAGGAAATATGGGAGAAAATTTATCGACACGTGAAGTTATTGAAGAATTAAGTCGTCAAGAAAATAAAGCTAAGAGAAATGCAGCTGAAAATTCTGAAGACCGTAAAGAAAAACGTGCACCACGTCAAAGACGTCGTGTTTGCCCATTCTGTATGGAAAAAGACGAAGCAAAACGTCCGTTGTATATTGATTACAAGGATCCACGCTTGAAGAAATATGTTTCTGAAGGCGGAAAGATTTTCCCACGCCGCCAAACTGGTTTGTGTGCCGCTCATCAACGTGAATTGGCACGTGCCGTTAAGGTTGCGAAAAGCATGGGCTTGTTGTAATTAACTTTACAATTAAATAACAGTCTTAAAAAATAACGCATATATAAATTCGTGCGTTATTTTTTTGTTGGTATTGGCGGAGTTTCTATGTCGGCTTTAGCTAAATTGTTGTTGGCACAAGGCAAAGCTGTGGCTGGTAGTGACATCGTTGAATCCGTGAATACGCAAGAATTATCTTCGCTTGGAGTTCCAGTATATATCGGACATTCGGCGGACAATCTGCAAAAACAACATGTTGATTATTTGGTTATTAATGGTGCGATTGCGGATGATAATCCAGAACTTTTATCTGCAAAAAAACAGGGCATCAGAGTTATTTATCGTGAAACTTTGTTGGCGCAAATTACGTGTCGTTACCAGTCAGTGATTGCGGTTGCGGGATGTCACGGTAAAAGTTCAACCACGGCTATGATTGGTGCTATATTTAAACAGGGTAAACGCCAACCAACTGTTCACGTTGGTGCACAAAATAATTTACAGATTGGTGGGCGAGAATGGTTTATTACCGAGGCATGTGAATTTAGAAAAAGTTTTTTAAAACTTAAACCGCACATTGCAGTGATTACCAATGTTGATGCTGATCATTTGGATTGTTATAAGAATCTAGACGAAATCAAACACTGCTTTGAAAAGTTTGCCAGTCAAAGTGAGATTGTAATTAAAAATGCCAGTGATGTAAATAGCACGACTTTGCGTGGTAGACAACGTACGGTAACGTTTGGGCTTGACTGTGGTGATGTTCATGCAAAAAATTTACAGTCATTATGCAGTGGTGGTTATAGTTTTGAAATCGTAATTAATCCCAAGATTTTTGGTATTATTTATCAATTACCGCGTTTCTATCTTCATGTGCCAGGATTACATAACGTTGTAAACGCTTTGGCTGCCATTACATGCGCTTTAGTGTGTCAAATTGAGTTAGTTGCAACCGGAATAGCGCTTGCCCAGTATAACGGTATTGCACGCCGATTCCAGCGTTTTGCAACGATTGGTAACACACCTGTGATTTTGGATTATGCCCATCACCCACGTGAGATTTTGACAACGATTCAGACAGCTGAAAAAATGTATCGGAAGTACTTATTGATTTTTCAGCCACATACTTATACGCGGACAATGTCGCTGTGGAATGATTTTATTAAAGTGCTTGCAACAGTACCACATTTGGTGATTTATAAAACGTTTGCTGCACGTGGTAAAACAATTATTGGTGGACGTGGATTGGATTTGAGTAAGCGATTGAAGGTTAAATATCTAGCGACCGTTCAGTCTTTATCGCAATACCTAAAAGATAAGGCAGGACAGTATGATGCCATCGTCTTATGCGGAGCTGGTGATGTAGTTAGTGGCGAATTTTTGCGAAGAAGTACTTTTGCGACAATTGATTGACAAGTTTTATTAGTCATGATATTATAAACGTTATGAAAGAAAATATCCATCCAAATTATCATGAAGCAGAATTCGAATGTGCTTGCGGTAACAAATTTACTTGCGGTACTACTAAAGAAGGTGACGTTGTAAAAATTGATATTTGTTCAAAATGTCACCCATTTTATACTGGTAAACAAAAGATTGTTGATACCGCTGGTCGTGTCGATAAATTTAATAAACGTTACGCTAAAACAAAATGAAATTAGCAGAATTAATTGCGCAAACTGGAGAGCATGAAGCAGTCATCCAGGTTTTGTGTCATCTGTTAGAAGCTGAACGGACTAATGTTTTTTTAGTAAAAGATTTTAGCGATTCTGTTGTTAAGAAAACGATTGAAATTATTAATGAATATAAAAAAGGTATTCCTTTAGCGTATTTGCTGGGGAATACTTATTTTTATAATCGCAAGTTTATTGTTACACCAGATGTGTTGGTACCACGTCATGATACAGAAGTTCTGGTTGAATTAGCCGAAAAAAAAATTATTGCTGATTCATTAATAGGTAATGAAAATTCACCATATCGCATTTTAGATTTGTGTTGCGGTTCTGGCGTTATTGGGATTTCTTTAACTTATTTATGTAACTGGTTACATGAACGTCACCATGATTTAACTTATGAAGTGGTTAGTGCTGATTGTAGTGCAGCAGCTTTGGAAGTGGCAACGAAAAATGCTGCGTTGCATAATGCTGATATTACTTTTGTTTTAAGCAATTTATTTGAAGATGTTCATGGTAAGTTTGATTTGATTGTTTGTAATCCGCCATATGTTCGTACGGAAGATATTGGCGTAGAGGATAAATGGGTTTTAAAAGAACCGCGCATTGCCTTAGATGGGGGTATTGATGGTTTGTATTTTTACCGGCGCATTTTAGCAACAGCCAAAGAGCATTTGCGTACTAATGGTATGATTATTTTTGAAATTGGTTATGACCAGGCAAGTGCACTGGAACAAATTGCACAGAAAAATGGTTACCATGGTGTTAGGGTTTATAAAGATTTGGCAAATCGCGACAGAGTCGTTACAATAAGGGTATAATGTTTGAAGAAGTAAGTAGTTTGGAAAATAAATATGTGCAACTGTTAGAGCAATTAACTTTACCAGAAGTCTTTAATGACTTTGCGCGTTATTCACAAATTTCCAAAGAAGCCGCTAAGTTAGCTCCTACTGTGGAAGCTTATCGTAAATACCAAAAATTAGTGAATGATATTGCTTTAGCGCAAGAAATTACCGACCCTGAATTAGCGGAACTAGCAAAAGCAGAAATTGCTGAGAATCAGGTTTTATTGGAACAAACTGAACAGGAATTAAGAGTTTTGTTGACACCGAAGGATGAGCGTGATGACGCCAACGTTATTATTGAAATTCGTCCTGCAGCTGGCGGTGATGAGGCTTGCTTGTTTGCAGCGGTATTATTGCGGATGTACACGCTTTATGCGACTGCTAATAACTTTGCTGTAGAAATCACTGATATTGAAGAGAATGGAATTGGTGGCGTTAAAAACGTAACCTTTATGGTTAAAGGTGAAGGTGCTTATTCAAAGTTTAAATATGAAAGTGGTGTGCATCGTGTACAACGTGTA
Organism: uncultured Clostridia bacterium; assembly: GCA_946630785.1. GTDB lineage: Bacteria > Bacillota > Clostridia > Christensenellales > UBA1242 > RGIG8050. Next base: position 5,755 of record CAMOZC010000003.1, read on the forward strand.
CCAGAAACTGAATCTCAAGGGCGCATTCATACGTCTACCGCAACAGTAGCAGTTTTGCCTGAAGCCACAACCGTTGATTTTCAAATTGATGAAAAAGATTTACGTATTGATGTGTACCGTGCTTCTGGTGCTGGTGGACAACATATTAACAAAACTGAAAGTGCGATTCGGATTACACACTTGCCGACCAATATGGTGGTAACTTGTCAAGATGGTCGCAGTCAACTTGCAAATCGCGAAAAGGCTATGACGGTTTTGGTGTCTAAATTGGCGCATTATTATCAAAGTTTGGAAGATGAGAAATATGCTTCAACGCGTCATGCTCAAGTTGGTACAGGTGACCGTAGTGAACGCATCCGTACTTATAACTATCCACAGGGTCGTGTTACCGACCATCGTATTAATCGCACAGAATATAATCTCACCAAGTTTGTTGATGGTGAGATTACAGATATGGTTGATGCTTTACGCATGGCGGAATTAAAACAACAGAGTTAAATTTTCTTGGCAATTTCTTCTTCAAAGTTTTTGATAAAGTCAACAAAGGTTGAAACATCTTTAAATTGACGATAAACAGCAGCAAAGCGGATGTAGGCAACTTCGTCAATCTTTTTTAATTCTTCCATGACCATGTCACCGATGACGCTGCTGGCAATTTCTTGTTGGTCACCAATAACAGCATTAGCAATTTGCATTTCAATACTTTCGACAATGTTATCAATTTGCTTCATTGAAACCGGACGTTTGCCAGTAGCAGCAATAATACTGTTTTTGATTTTTTGTGAATCAAATGATTGACGGCTGCCGTCGCGTTTAATGACTAACAGTGAAACACGTTCAATGGTTTCGTAACTGGTAAAACGTTTACCACATTTTAAACATTCGCGACGACGGCGAATTGAATTTGAATTATCATTGGTACGGCTGTCGACAACCTTATTATCGTGTGAACCGCAATTTGGACATCTCATGATTTTATGCTCCTTTGTTCTTTAAGATTTCTAATTATAGTTTAACATTTACTGTCTTCATATGACAAGCAACATTTTAAACGTCCACAAATACCGTTAATTTTTTCCGGTGTTAGCGATAAGTTTTGTTGTTTTGCCATTTTGATGGAAACATCAGGGTAGTTATGACAAAATCTTTTGCAACAGCATTCTTGTCCACAAGGTCCCAATGCACCAATGGCCTTAACTTCGTCACGGGCACCAATTTGGTGTAATTCAATGCGTGTGTGCAGGGCACTGGCTAAATTACGAACTAACTCGCGGAAATCAACGCGTTGTTCAGCAGAGAAGTCAATAACGACTTTGCTGGCATCAAAAGTGTAGTGTGCTGACATAACGTGCATATCTAGTTTTAATTGTTCGGCCATCGTGGTGGCTTTTTCTTTGGCAAATTCAGCTGACTTTAATAGCAGGTTAATTTGGCTTTGGTCTTTTGGTGTCGCACGACGGAAAATTTGTGCGTGATTGGGTTCATGCTTTTTCTTGTCCACACCCTCATCCGCGACCACGCCCCATTCAGAGCCGGTAGCTGTTTCCACAATGACATATTCATTCGGTTTTAAATCCGTAATGTCACTATCAAATTTAGTAGTTTGCGTTTCGTTAAAAACTCGGACATGATATGTTTTCATATAAATAAATTATAACACTGCGTTGTATTCTATGCAAATGCAGTTTGGAAAAAAAATTTCAATCTGTTCAATAATGTCATGAGATAAATTGGTATCGGCATGTATAAAAATTTGTTTAGGTGCCACATCGATTAAGGCGTTGATAATATTGTCTTCGCATTGTTTTAGCGGTTGTAATTTTTGGTCACAAATTGTTGTATGATTATTGATATTCATTACATGAACTTCAGCAATGCGATAGTCCATGTTTAAGATTAAAAAACGTAATAATTCGTTAAATAAAACTTTTTGGGTTAGTTGTAGGTGATTTTCATTAACTAACTGAATCACTTCATCCCAACGGCATTTTAAGCGATATAGTGCGAAATCATATAAAGAATCCAATAGAATTCGTGGCGTTAATTGAAATATTGAATTGGCAATAACCGTATCAGATTTCTTGTCATAATTCACTAAAACTTTAATGAGAGTGTCGTTTTTGATATAGAGCCTGTCCCATAAATATTTTGCTTTCATCACTGTTACAATTTGATTGGTGATGCAATCCAATAATTGGTATTGGTTAATGTTCTGTTTTAAGTTTAAAACGTAACGGTGATGGTTACATTTAATTTGTCCGTTGAATTTTTGTGCTAGATGTTTAAGACTAGAGATAAAGCGTTCATCAGTAGAAATTTCCATATTTTTAGTTTATGTCATTGGTGCAAATTTAATTATTTTTGCTATTTGATTTATTTTGAAAGCGTGATATAATGAAAGTTATGGACAAAATATTAAATCATACGGCCGCACATGTCTTGGCGTATGCCGTAAAAAACATTTACCCAAATACGAAATTAGCGATTGGACCTGCTACAGATTCAGGTTTCTATTATGACTTTGATTTTGCAACACCAATTAAAGATGAAGATTTGGCAAAGATTGAAGCCGAAATGGCTCGCATCATTAAAGAAGACTTTACGGTAGAACGTAAAGAAGTAACGCGTGCTGAAGCAACACGTATCATTAATAAAAATAAAGAAATTTACAAAGTAGAATTATTACACGATATTCCACGTGGTGAAACTATCTCAATGTATACTATTGGCAATTTTACTGATTTATGCGCTGGTCCGCATGTTGACCGTTTGAGTAAAATTAAAGCATTTAAGTTGACTCAAATTACTGGTGCTTATTGGCGTGGTGATGAAAAGAATAAAATGTTGACCCGTATTTACGGTGTCGCTTTTGCTAAGAAAAGTGAATTAGAAGCTTATAATCTTTGGCAAGAAGAAGTTAAGAAACGTGACCACAATAAAATTTGTCGTGAATTAGGTTACTATACTTCATCTGAATTGGTAGGACAAGGTTTGCCACTGTTTACGCCAGAAGGTTCAACAATCTTGCGTATTATGCAACGATTCGTTGAGGATGAAGAAATTCGCCGTGGTTATTTACACGTTAAGACACCTTCATTTGCTAAGAGTGATTTATATAAAGTTAGTGGACATTGGCAACATTATAAAGATTCAATGTTCTTGATTGGTGATGAAGTTTTAAACGACAACGTAATGGCTTTACGTCCAATGACTTGCCCAATGCACATTTTGTTGTATCGTAGCGAATTACGTTCTTATAAGGATTTGCCAATGCGCTTTGCGGAAACGGCAAAACAATTCCGTAACGAAAATAGTGGTGAAATGCATGGCTTGATTCGTTTACGTGAATACACTTTGAGTGATGGACATATCATCGTTCGTCCAGATCAAATTCAACAAGTCATCGATGAATGTATGGATTTGACTAAGTATTTCTTGCAAGTCTTAAAGATGGAAGATGATGTTTCCATTCGTTTGTCAAAATGGGATCCAAACAATAAAGCAAAGTATATTGATTTACCAGATGCTTGGGAATGGAGCCAAAATGAAATTCGTAACGCTTTGAAAGCACATAACTTGAAATTTACGGAAGCCGACGGGGAAGCAGCTTTCTATGGACCAAAAATTGATATCCAAGCCAAGAATACTTATGGTAAGGAAGATACTTTGTTTACGATTCAATTAGACTTTGCTTTGTCTGAACGTTTTGGTTTGACTTACATTGATGAAAACGGCAAGAAAGCTAAACCATACTTGATTCACCGTTCATCAATTGGTTGTTATGAACGTACCTTGGCTATGTTGATTGAAAAAACAATGGGTGCTTTGCCTGTTTGGTTGTCACCAACTCAAGTTCGCGTTTTGAATATTACCAATGCGCAAGACGAGTATTGTGAGCAAGTTAAACGCACTTTGATGGCTGCTGATATTCGTACAGCAACTGATTTGCGTAACGAAAAGATTGGTTTGAAAATTCGTGAAGCAACTTTAAAGAAAATCCCATATTGCTTAATTATTGGTGCGAAAGAACAAGAAGCCAACAAGGTTGCTGTTCGTACACGTGAAGGTCAAGATTTAGGACAAATGTCTCTGGACGAATTTATCGCGCTTGTCAAAAAACAAGTGAAGGAATTTAACTAATGTTGGTAGCCATTGGCACAGTTTTGAAACCACGTGGATTGCAGGGCGAATTAAAGGTTGAGATTACTTATAATCGCCCAGCGGTCTTTAATGAGTTAACTACGGTAGTTCTAAATGGACGTACTTATGAAGTTGCGCGCGGCAGTGTGCAAAATGGTTTTGCATACTTGCGCTTAGTTGGTGTTGATTCAATTGAAAAAGCGGAAAAATTCCGTAATCAAACTGTTAAGGTTGAAAGCGGTGATTTACATTTGCAGGATAACGAAGTTTTATCCAGTGATTTAATTGGCTTTGAAGTTGTACATAAAGGCAAAAAAATTGGCACGATAGCGTCGATTGAAAATTATGGTGCCAGTGACTTTTTTGAGATTGCCGTTGATGGACAAGGTTTTGTGTTGTTGCCAAATGAAGATGATTTTATTGCTGAAACAAACATGACCACACATACATTGGTTTTAACACCAAATGCGCTGGAATCGGAGCTGGTTTAATGCGTTGGACGATTTTAACTTTGTTTCCGGAAATGTTTGTGCCGCTTAAAACCAGTATTTTGGGGCGTGCCAGCAAGGCTGGTAAGTTGCAAATTGAAATGGTAAATTTCCGTGATTACACGGTGGATAAACATCGTAAAGTAGATGACCATTCTTATTCACCCGGAGCGGGCTTGGTTTTGGCTTGTCAACCGATTGCGGATTGTTTAAAAGCAATTGACCCTGAACATAAAGCACACCGTATATTCATGACGCCAGCAGCGCCAATTTTATCGCAAGACCGCGTGGTTGAATTGTCGCATTATGAACATATTATTGTACTCTGTGGCCATTACGAAGGCGTGGACCAACGTGTGATTGATGCGTGTTTTGATGAGGTTATTTCCATCGGTGAATATGTTTTAACTGGTGGGGAAATTCCTGCCATGGTTTTGGTGGATGCAGTATCACGCTATGTAGACGGTGTAATTAATCAAGATAGTTTAACGATGGAAAGTTATGTTGACGGTAAATTAGAATATCCACAATACACACGTCCACGTGTTTGGAATGGAATGGCTGTACCCGAAGTTTTGTTTTCTGGCAATCATGCCGCGATTCAAAAATGGAAAGATGAAGCCAGTGCGGCAGTGACCGAAAAATATCGTCCAAAGAAAAAATAAAATTAATACTGATTTAAGTAATTATCAAGAAGGCAAGCAAGATAAAATTGCTTGCTTTTCTTTTGAGTTGAAAGATAAAATGTAATATTGAAAGGAAAGTAAGCAATGAGCGAAAACGAAAACATCAAACTTAACATTAACTGGTTTCCGGGTCATATGGCGCAAACATTGAAGATGATTGATGCCGAACTGAAAATTTGTGATGCGATTATTTATGTTGTGGATGCACGTTGTCCGCAATCTTGTATTAATCCTCAGTTTGATGATTTCGTTGGCCGTAAGCCAGTGTTGTTTGTTTTAAATAAAATTGATTTGGCAACCAATGGTGTGAAAGAACAGTTTACGCAATCTTTACAATTAAAAACACCTTATGCTGTAATTACGCGCAACTCGGTAAAAAGCGGTGGTGCCGAAGCGGTGGTTAAAGCATTGCAGAAATTATTGGCGGAACGTATTCAAGCCAAGATGGCTCACGGTATTATGAAAACTTTGCGTGTGGCTGTGATTGGCGTCACTAACTGCGGTAAATCAACGTTTATTAATAACATGACCAATAAAGGTAAGACGCAAACTGGAAACCGACCAGGGGTTACTCGTACTAAACAGTGGGTGCCAATTACGGATAATTTGTGGTTGTTAGATACGCCAGGTACTTTGTGGCCCGCATTTACCAACCAGCAAGTTGCACGCAATCTGGCTTATGTCGGTTCGATTAAGGACGATATATTGGATACTGTTGCTTTAAGTCAGTCATTACTGGTAGATTTGACTAAATTACAACCTGATGCAATTAGCGCCCGTTTTGGAGTGACTAGCTTTGAGGAAATTGCCAAAAAGCGTGGTTGTTTGTTGCGTGGTGGAATTTTGGATACTCGTCGTGCGGCCAAGATGATTCTTTCAGAATTCCGTGAAGGAAAGATTGGTAAGTTTAATTTGGATAAATTATTATGAACGAAAAACAAACCTTAACCAAAGAGTTCGGTCAGTATGGGGAAGATTTAGCTACTCAATATTGTCGCAAACATAATTTTAAAATTCTTGTGCGTAATTACCGTTGTCGCTATGGAGAAGTGGATATCATTGCACAATGTGATAATGTCTTACATTTTATTGAAGTTAAGAATCGTTCGCATGATTTGATTCCTGGACGTTATGCAGTTAATGCTGGTAAACAACGTCATATTCGTCAGGTAGCCAAACATTATTTAGTGCAACATAATTTGTTGAACCAATCTTTAATTTCATTTGATGTAATTGAAATTACTGATGGTAATTTGGAATTTTTAGAAAATTGCTTTTATTAAAAACGAGCCAGTAAAAGTAAATCAAATGTGTTGGTAGCGTTGCAGTTGGCTGCGATGTTACGTGTGATTTTAGCTAAGGCTTGATAAATACGTAATTTCTTTTCCACTGTAAAGTCGGCTAGTGATAATTCATGATTGAGTGCATATAAAGCCAAAGTTAAATTTTCTGGCTTACTTAAAATTGGCAAACATGACAATGCCGTGTCAATCGTGTTTGCGGTCATAAATTGATGTGCAGCCTTTTTGATGTCCGTGGTATCAGGATTGCTGGTTTCTAATTGTTGTATGGTTTTGTTTTCTTTGGTCTGGTGATATTTAATCATACAGCGGCTGCGAATGGTTGGTAATATACGGTCAAGATTCTGGCAGAGAAATAACACAGTTGTGTTGCTGGCTTCTTCAATGGTTTTTAATAATTTGTTTTGAGCACTGGTGTTCATTAATTCGGCTTGAAAAACGATAAATAATTTCTTGTCGGCAACTGCGGATAAATTAGATTGGTTAATCATGTCGTTAATAACATCTACGGTAATTTCTTTTTTATCAGAAGATTTTTTAACCCAAAAAACATCACTTGGATTATATGATTTTGCGTATTCTAAAGCGTCTTGCTCCGCACTGACTGGGTCAGTAGTAACTATCAAATAATTCATCAAATCTCCAATGCAGCCTTGATTTTTTCGTGAATCTCATCTGGTGTTAAGATTTCACCAAAATCATTAAGGCATTGAATTCTGGACCAACCGAAAAGCTCACAGGCTTCAATACCAGCGTTGTAGGCGTTTGATAAATGGTTATAATTGGCTTCGTGAATATCTTTTTCATATTGGTCACCAATTTTTAGTTGTCCACGTTTACTGATTAATTCCATCGCTTTGGTGGCAGGTAAATCCAAGAAAATTACTTTGTCTGTGCGTGGAAGTTTTAAAATATTAAATTCAAAATCATCGAGCCAGCGGACAAAATTTTCACGTTCTTTGCGACCTTGAATTTTGCCTGCTTGGTGCAACATGTTTGATTGTACGTAGCGGTCAAAGAGAATAATCGCATCTGGTTTTAGTTGTGGCAATAATTTAGTCATTTTACAAATACGGTCAGTTGCAAACAATGTGCTGGCTTGATAGGCATCTAAAACATTTGGGTCGTCACCGAACTCGCCAGATAAATACATTTTAATTGGTGCCGAACTTGGACTGTCATAATCGGGGAAGGAAACAATGTGAACGTCCGCACCTTTGGCTTTTAAATAGTCGTATAATTTTTTGATTTGAGTTTTTTTACCAGAACCATCAGTTCCTTCAATTGCATAAAATTTCATAACAACTTTATTATAAAGCATAATTATGGAAAATGGCACTAATTTTTTTAGTGATGATGATTGCCTCGTGTGTTTGGTTATTGTTTCAAAAACCAGATGCAATTTTGGTTACGGCACTGAATGCTGTTAATGAATCGTTATTGTTGGCGGTAACCTTGGCGGGAATTTATATCTTTTGGATGGCAATTGCGGAAATTGCAACTCGGGCGGGCTTGATTGAAAAAATTGCTAAATTTTTAAAAAAGCCGATTAGATTTTTGTTTGGTAAACAAACGGACGAAGTTAACTCTTATGTGGCGACAAATATTGCAGCTAATATGATTGGAGCATCGGGAGCCGCAACTCCGGCCGCAATTGCAGCAATCGAAAAAATGGCGACTCCAAAACAAACTCAAGCATCAACGCCAATGATTATGTTATTTATTTTGGCCGCTACGTCTCTGCAGTTAATTCCGACCACAATTATTGGTATCTTACAGGCCAATGGTAGTGCTAATCCAGCAAGAATTATTTTGCCAACATTTTTAGTGTCGTTGGCTTCCACTGTTTTGGGAATTGTATTAGTAAAATGCTTTTGTCGTGAACGCAAAAAGGACGTTGAATAATGGCGTTATACATTGTTCCGTTATTCATTATCCTTATCTTTGTCTATGCCGGTTTTAAAGGTACTGATACCTATGGCGCGTTTGTTAAAGGCGCCAAGAATGCGATTGCTTTGATTTGGGACATTTTACCTTACATTGTTGCCATTTTAGTGGCGGTGAAATTATTTGAAGCTTCTGGATTATTAATGGCAATCTGTGATGTTGTTGCTCCTGTGTTTCGTGTTCTGGGAATTCCCAGTGAATTAGTGCATTTCGTGTTTCTGAAGCCGTTTAGTGGGGCGGGGTCAATTGCGCTGTATAATGAGATTGTTGCCGCATATGGTCCAGACAGTTATATTTCCCGTGTGGCTAGTATTATTGCTGGAAGTAGTGATACGGTGTTTTATATTGCAACCATTTACTTTTCTAAAACCAATATCAAGAAACTGGGGTTGGCAATTCCCATCGCTTTGTTTTGTACTTTCTTTTCGGCGGTACTGGCTGCGTGGGTTTGTCGAATTTTTTGATTAATAAATTAATATTTGCATTTTGCCATGTGGTATGTTATGATAATAAAGTTAAGCCTTCGTAGCTCAGTCGGTAGAGCAAAGGACTGAAAATCCTTGTGTCCGTGGTTCGATTCCGCGCGAAGGCACCAAGTCATTAAATCTAGTGTTACCACTAGATTTTTTTATTTTTTTTACATGAAATTTTAGAGTCAATATTTAAATTGATAGGGATGGGTTTATAAAAAAAATTACTGAACTGATTTGCCGTTTTGTATTGCGTTTTGGTGTGTTTTATGGTACCATTACAACATGGCAGATAACACTTTAATGCAAACTTTATTAAAACATTTTACCAAACGTCCATTAAATGAATTGCGTTCGGTAAACTTTGGTAAAAATATTTATTTGTATTTTACTAAAAATTTTGACCCTGAAAAATATGCTGCCTATAACGAAAAAGATTTTGATGACCCAGTTAAGGGCTTGGCTATCACACGTGAATTGTTTAGAAAACATCAAGAAATTCCAGATAATGTCATGGTTGACTTTTTGGTTGAGGCTTTTACCAAGGCCGATGAAAACATCATTGATTACAAAATGGTTGCTGATTTAGTAGAAAGTGATGCCTATAAAAGATATGGTACGCGTGCGGGAACCAGTACGTTTGATAAGAAACAAAATTTTGAAAGATGGTTAATTCATGATTCAACAATGTCATTGTCTAATATTCATAATATTAATCCGGTCGATGTTTATTTAAATCAAGATGCGATACTTCGTGTTGCAAGTGGTGTCGGCGGAAATGGAACCGCAAGGGGAAATGTTCGTGGCGAGGTTGTGAAGCAAATTGAATCTAGTGCCGAATATTTTAAGGATTACTTTGAAAACGCAGATGATGATGTATTTGAAAAATTAGCAACGATTTCAGAAAATGTAACAAATGATAGTTATATAACTCAAATCAAAAAAGTTTATGAAACTCTCTATGCTAAGGACGAAGGGTTTGGTATTGGTGTTATGGGAACCATGGTTAACAGCACTACTAAAGGTGCTAGTACCCGGGTTTTTAGTAATATGATGTCTACTGCCTGGGGCATGGAAACCAACAAGTTATTATATGCTTTCTGTAAATATCATAATAAAACGGCAGAGTATGCGAATGTTTATGTTCCATATCCAATCGATGTGAACGCCGAAAAATTTAAACAAAATCTTGCTCAAAGCGGTTTAGATGCTGACAATGAACAAGGGAATACTCAAACACAACAAACTTCAACCACAAGCCTTGATAATGAACAAGAAGAAACTATTCAATCAGTACAACAAAATTTAAACTCAACGACACAACAAGTGAATAAAAAATTGTATCCACGAAAGATTATGTCGCCATTTGTTGATGTTGCCATCACTTTCGGTGGTTCCGTGGTGGGTGCTACGGCGATTTCTGCGGTCTCTAAAATTAATCCACCACTTGGTTTAGCGCTTGGGGCTGCAATGTCAATTGGCGGTGGTGTTTATGGCGCTTGGAAAAAAGTTCAGGCAGAAAAGGAGTTAAATGGTGGTAAACCATTAACCAAAGAGCAGTACAGAAAAATTGGTTTAGAGTTTGCTGTTTCAACACTTACTACAGCATCTGCATTTATCATCCCGGCAAAATTAGGAGCAGCAGGCAAAAAATTAATGTCGCTTTGGCGTGTAGCTGGTGCGGCACATGTCGGTGTCAGAACATTCTTGAGTGACCTTGAAAGACGCTCAGACCTCCAATATACTCAGGCTGAATTAGAGGAATTACACAGAACTGAAAAACCGAAAGGAATCGGAAAATTCATCGCAGGTATTGAACGTTTTGTGTTAGGGGTTAACCATAATACTTTTGATCGTATCGCGACAGATCTTCACGAAAAACGTTTGACAAAAACAGACCTTGCTAAATCATTTTTATATGGTTTAGGTAAAGGAACTGCTTTGGGAGTTGGTGGTAACATTGGTCGTGACTTAGGTGGAAAATTAGGTACTGCAATTAATAATTTTGATTTAAACCATTTTAAAGATAATTTTGTTGCAACACCGGAAGAGTTACAGCGACAAGCTGAGCAACATTTAACTAAAAGTGCTGATGCAGATTTGAGTAATGATAAATTGTCCCCAGCACAGACTGATGGAAATGAAAGTCAAAAATCACCTTATGACCAGTATCGTGATGAGCAACAAAAAGCATATGAACAGTATTTACATAACCAACATGCACAAATGAATGATAATGGATTACATTTAACCGATGAAAACATGACGGCTATAAAAAATATTGGACATGTTGATTTAACTGATAAGGCAATGGCAACGGCTCATGTTGATAACCATCAACAATTTGTAAATACTGTACAACATGACTGGTACACGGTTGAACAGGAAAAAGCCGCGGTGGGTATTTTGCAACAAGCTGGTCTTAGCGAAGAAGATGCCTATGGTGTTTTACGTAAGGTAGGCAGTATGGCGCGCTTTGAAAGCGCTGGCGAAATCAGCATGGGCGGACATCAGAATACTTTGAATCACTTGTGTAACGGTTTGTTGTATGATAGTGATGTCGATAACATCATGGAAGCAATGAATAAAATTGACCGTTTCGGCGGTTTAGAAGGTACTGAATATTTACAACACAATACGCCAGGTCCAAAAACTATTATTGATTATGATCCTAGTGCTGGCAATAGTGGAACTACTCAACAATCAAGTCAAAGTACGTCAACTACAAAAACAACGTCAAGTTTCACAGATCAACATACACCAGGTCCAACGAGTATCAGTGATTATGATCCTAGTGCTAATGTTGAACCCACAGATGAGCAAACAACTCCGAATATACCAGTTCCAGAAACGTCGACAAACAACAATGAAACGCATGATGATTCAAATACGCCAGGTCCGAAAAGTATCAGTGATTATGATCCTAGTGCTAATGTTGAATTTAATGGCGAACAGTTTGGACAGAATGTATCAGCTTCAGAAGTGCCGACAGAAACCGCCAGTGAGCAGGGTAATTCAAATACCCCTGGTCCAGATAGTATTGGGGAATATGGTATTTCAGGTAATAGCACTTCGCTTTTCGATTCGGATAGTTCGAAGTCGTTCTCGGATATTATGGGAAGCTCGCTTGATAAAAATCCTGTATATTTTGATTTCTCTGTTATTAATCCTGATGATAAGATTGAAGTTAATCATTCTGATTTTGGAATAAATTTATTTAAGCCAATTGTACCATCAATTAACATCGACCCAAGCAGCGAAAAATAAGCAATATAGCCAAGTTGATTCTTGGCTATATTTAATTTGTAAATTATAAAAAAGTGTTTGACTTTCGATTGTAGATGTGCTATTTTCTTTCTATTGTGTAATTTTGACTGGGCGGATTGAAATAAAGCCCGGCAAAAAATATATTTAAGGAAGGTAAAAATGGCTGTTAATCTTAAAAAGACGGGACTTTTTAAGGACACCTATGGAAAGACGGAACGTATGACATTTCGTAAGGTTCCAGAGTTGCTCCCTGTCCCTTATCTTTTAGACATTCAAAAGGAGAGTTTTAAGCGTTTCATTGAAAAAGGAATTCGCGAAGTATTGGATGAATTCAATCCAATTACTGATTATTCAGGTAAATGCGAAGTTTACTTTTTGGACTACTATATTGGCGAAGATGCTAAATATAGTGAAAGCGAATGTTTACGTCGTGGACAAATGTACGTTAAACCATTGCGCGTAAAAGTTCGCGTTGTGTTTAAAGAAGATGCTGAAGGACACAAGACCAACGAAGTCATCGAACAAGATGTTTTCTTGGGTGATGTTCCTCAAATGACCGATAGTGGTTATTTCATCGTTAATGGTGTAGCGCGTGTTATTGTTAACCAAATTATCAAGAGTCCTAGTGTTTATTTCAATCGTTCAAAAGACCATAAAACTGGTAAAGAAATTATTGAATGCACAATGAGTCCAACGCATGGTGCTTACATCGAAATGACTAAGGACGTAAATAACGTGATTTTTGTCAGCCCAAACAAGGCTAACAAAGTTAATTTGATTACGTTCTTGCGTGCATTGGATCTTGGTAGTGATCAAGAATTGTTGGATACTTTTGCACATCATCCAGTTTTAAAAGCTACAATTGAAAAAGCTAATGATGGCGGTGAACAAATTTCTAAAGAAAAAGCTTTGTTGGAATTGTCACGTAAAATGCGTCCATCTGAATTGCCAAATGCTGAAGTCATGGAATCTGGATTGAATAACATGTTCTTTACCTTCCCAAATTATGACTTGGCAGTTGTTGGTCGTTATAAATTCAATAAAAAACTATGCATTAGTAGCCGTATCTTAAAACATATTGCTGCTGAAGATATTAAAATTGACGGCAAGGTTGTTGTTCCTCATGATACTGAAATCAGCAAAGAAATGGCTGACAAGATTCAAAATGCTGGTATCAACGTTGTTGAAATTAAAAATGAACTTGGCGATGCCGTACAGGTTATTGGTAACAACCGTGTTAACGTTAATATGTATTTAGGTTGTACTGAATTTGATACTGGTATTAAAGAATTGGTTCACTATCCAACTTTGTTAAAAGTATTGGAAGGTAAGAATACTAAGGCTGAAAAAATTCAAGCTGTTAAAGAGAACGCTAAAGAATTGGTAATGCGTCATTTACATCGTGATGATATTATTGCTTCAATTTCTTACTTGCTAAACATGTGCGATGGTGTTGGCTATGAAGATAATATTGACCACTTGGGTAACCGTCGTTTAAATACCGTTGGTGATTTGATGGCTCGTCACTTCAAAGATGGTATGTTGAAATTACGTAATAGTATGCGTGAAACCATGCAAACTATGGAAATCAACAGTAAATCAATTAACCCATTGAACATTATTAATGCAAAAGCAATTACTCGTTCATTACGTGATTTCTGTGCGGTTTCTCAATTATCACACGTGATGGATACTAACAACCCATTAACTGAAATTACGCAAAAACGTAAAATCACAGCGGTTGGTCCGGGTGGTATTGTTAAGGAACGTGCTACTAGTGAAGTTCGTGACTTGCACTATACTCACAATGGTCGTTTGTGTGCGGTTGAAACTCCTGAAGGTCAATCAATTGGTTTGGTTAATAGCTTGGCAATGTATGCACGCATTAACGAATATGGATTTATTACTGCGCCATTGCGTCGTATTGATAAGGCAACTGGCAAAGTTACTGATGTCGTTGATTATTTAACTGCTGATGAAGAAGATGCGTTCTATGTTGCTCAAGCAACTGAACCATTGGATGAAAATGGCTGCTTGTTGCATGAATTTGTAACTTGCCGTCACCGTGACGTTATTTTGGATATGCCACGTGAAAGTGTTGATTATGTTGATGCAAGTCCACGTCAATTCGTTTCATTAGCAACTGCATTGATTCCTTTCTTGAGTAATGATGATACTGGTCGTGCTTTGTTGGGTTCAAACATGCAACGTCAAGCTGTATCTTTAATCAAGACTGAAGTTCCATTGGTTGCAACAGGTTTGGAACACCGTGCTGCTTTAGATAGTAACGTGATGTTAACTGCGAAGGCGGCCGGTACAGTTATTTCTGTAACTGGTGACCAAATCGTTATTGAACGTGATGATAATCATGAACATGATTTCTATAAATTAACTAAATTCACCCGTTATAATGAAGAAGCATGTATTAACCAAAAACCAATTGTTCGCAAGGGGGATAAGGTTAAGGCTGGTGAAATCATTACTGATGGTTATGCAACCTGTAATGGTGAATTAGCAATTGGTAAAAACATGTGTGTTGCTTACATGAACTGGGAAGGGTATAACTTTGAGGATGCGATTTTGATTTCTGAACGTGTTGTTAAGGAAGACAAATTCACCTCAATCGCTTTACACTTGAAAGAATGTAAAGTTCGTACAACTAAATTAGGTGATGAAGAAATCACCCGTGATATTCCAAACTTAAGCGAAGATGCTTTGGCTAACTTGGATGAACGTGGTATTGTTCGTGTTGGTTCATTTGTCCGTACTGGTGATATTTTGGTTGGTAAAGTTACACCAAAGGGTGAATCTGAATTAACTCCTGAAGAACGTTTGTTACGTGCTATCTTTGGTGAAAAATCTCGTGAAGTCCGCGACTCATCATTGCGTGTGGAAAATGGTAAAGACGGTGTTGTTGTTGCTGTTGAATGCTTCAGCCGTAAGAACCATGATGAAATGGATGTTGGTGTTAACGAAATTATTAAAGTTACCATCGCACAAAAACGTAATATTAAAGTCGGTGATAAGATGACAGGACGTCATGGTAACAAGGGTATTGTTTCTAAGATTTTACCGGTTGAAGATATGCCTTACATGGCCGATGGTACTCCTGTTGATATCGTCCTTAACCCATTGGGTGTTCCTTCTCGTTTGAATATTGGACAGTTGTTGGAAGTCTCGCTTGGTTTAGTTGCTAAGACTTTGGGTTGGAAAGTTGCAACTCCAGTATTCAACGGTGCTAACGAAAATGATATTCAAGAATTGTTACGTAAGAATGGCTTACCAGAAGATGGTAAGATGCAATTGTACGATGGACGTACTGGTGAACCATTTGAAAACCGTACGACAGTTGGTTACATGTACATGTTAAAATTGCATCACATGGTTGATACCAAGATTCATGCTCGTTCAACTGGTGCTTATAGTTTGGTTACTCAACAACCTTTGGGTGGTAAAGCTCAATTTGGTGGCCAACGTATGGGTGAAATGGAAGTATGGGCTTTGGAAGCTTATGGTGCCGCTCACATCTTGCAAGAAATGTTGACTGTTAAATCCGATGATGTTCAAGGTCGTACTAAAACATACGTTTCAATCGTTAATGGTACTAAATTGCCAGATCCAGGCATTCCTGAAGCAAGTAAAGTTATGATCCGTGAATTACAAGGTCTTGGATTTGATGTTGGTATTTATACTGCTGATAAGAAAGAAGTTGAATTGGAAAAGATTGATGCTTTGGTTGATGATACTGAAATGTTGGCTAATGCAGAATCTGAAAATAAACAAGACAATGAAGCCGAAATTGAATTTAACCAAGAACAAGTTGAAGAACCCGCTGCTGATGACTTAGAAATGTTCGATATTGAACAATTGTTTGAGGAATAAGAAGGAGAAGGAAAAAGAAAATGTTTGAGTTAAATAATTTTGAAAGTTTAAAAATTAGTATTGCCAGCCCTGATAAAATCAGGGAATGGAGTCATGGTGAGGTTACCAAACCAGAAACGATTAACTATCGTACTCAAAAACCAGAAAAAGATGGTTTGTTTTGTGAACGCATCTTCGGTCCTAAAAAAGATTGGCAATGTTCTTGCGGTAAATATAAATTAATCCGCTACAAAGGTACCATTTGCGATAAGTGCGGTGTTGAAGTTACTCGTTCAATCGTACGTCGTGAACGTATGGGACATATTGAGTTAGCAGCTCCAGTTGTTCACATCTGGTATTTCAAAGGTGTTCCTTCGAAGATTGGTACATTGTTAAATATGACCATTAAAAATTTGGAACAAGTTATTTATTTCGTATCCTTCGTCGTTATTGATCCATGTAAAACCACTTTAACTTATGGTCAAATTTTGTCTGATCGTGAATTGCACGAAGCATTGGAAAAATTTGGTCCTGAATCGTTTAAATATGGTATGGGTGCCGAAGCAATCAAGACCATGTTGGCTGCGCTTGATTTAGATAAGGAAATTAAAGAATGTAACGAAATCATTGCTACTGGCAAAGGTGCAAAACGTGAAAAAGCCATTAAACGTTTGGATTTGTTGGAATCATTCAAAAACAGTGGCAATCGTCCAGAATGGATGGTATTTGATGTTTTACCAGTAACTCCTCCAGAATTACGTCCAATGGTTCAAATTGACGGTGGTCGTTTCGCAACAACCGATGTTAACGATTTGTATCGCCGCGTAATTAACCGTAACAACCGTTTGAAAAAATTAATTTCTTTGGGTGCTCCTGAAGTTATTATTCGTAACGAGAAACGTATGTTACAAGAGGCTGTTGATGCTTTGATTGATAATGGCCGCCGTGGTAAACCAGTTCAAGGTGCTAAAGGCCGTCCACTAAAATCATTGGCTGAAGGCTTACGTGGTAAACAAGGTCGTTTCCGTAACAACTTGCTTGGTAAACGTGTTGACTATTCAGGTCGTACCGTTATCGTTGTCGGTCCAGAATTAAAACACTATCAAGTTGGTTTGCCAAAAGAAATGGCATTGGAATTGTTCAAACCATTCGTTATGAAGAAATTGGTTGATATGGGCTTGGCTCATCACAGCCGTAGTGCAAAACGTTTAATTGAACGTGAAAAACCACAAGTTTGGGATATCTTGGAAGAAGTCGTTCGTGACCATCCTGTTTTGTTAAACCGTCAACCTACGTTGCATAAATTGTCAATTCAAGCGTTTGAACCAGTTTTGATTGATGGTCGTGCAATCCGTTTACACCCATTAGTTTGTACCGCATTCAACGCCGACTTTGATGGTGACCAAATGACTGTTCACGTTCCATTGTCACCAGAAGCACAGGCTGAAGCACGTATCTTAATGTTGGCATCAAATAACATTTTGAAACCAAGTGATTCAAAATCAGTTGTTACTCCGACACAGGATATTATTTTAGGTTGTTACTATATGACTTTGCAAATTGATGGTGCAAAGGGTGAGGGTAACGTTTATAAAGACGAAAACGAAGCAATTTATGCTTATAACGTTGGTGAATTGGATTTGCATGCTAAGATTCAAGTTCGTCGTTCTAACTTTGAAATTGAAGGTAACATGGACGAAGTTGAAGAATTTGGCCGTGTAGAAACCACTGTTGGTCGTATTTTGTTCAACCAATGCTTCCCGCAAGATATTGGTATTGTTGATCGTAGCAAACCAGAAAATAAATTTGCTTACGAATATAATAAAGAAGTTGTTAAGAAAGATATTAACAATTTGATTGTTAAAATCTTTGAAGTTCATGGTGCTACTGTAACTAGTGAATCAATTGATAAGATTAAGACCGTAGGTTTCAAATATTCTACTTTAGGTTCAATCTCGTTGTCAGTCTTTGATGCAACTATCCCAGCCGACCGTGAACAAATCATTAAAGATACCGAAGCAAAAGTTAAGAAAATTGAAAAAGCTTATGCAGAAGGTGAGTTAAGTCTTGATGAAAAATTGGATCGTAACATCGCTTTATGGAAAGAAGCTACTGAAAAGATTCAAGAAGATGTTATTAATGTCTTAGATAAGACCAACCCAATTAAGATGATGGCAACATCTGGTGCACGTGGTTCTAACAAACAGATTATGCAGTTGTCTGGTATGCGTGGTATTATTGCGAACGTTTCTGGACAAAAAGAGGACGTTCCAACCAAGGGTTGTTATCGTTTAGGTTTGTCTCCATTAGAATACTTCTTGTCATCTCGTGGTGGTCGTAAAGGTTTGGCTGATACCGCTTTGAAAACATCCGATGCTGGTTATTTGACTCGTCGTTTGGTTGATGTCGCTCAAGATGTTATTGTTACCGAAGAAGATTGTTTCGCTACTTTGGGTGAAAAGCCAAAGGGTATGGTAATGACTGAATTACGCATGGATGGTTATGTAAAGCATTTGGCTAGCCGTATTAAAGGTCGTTACGCTGTACATGACGTTATTGATCCAAAAACGAAAGAAGTATTGGTACATGCTGATACTATGATTACTGACAAAGTTGCTGAACAGATTGAAGCAGTTGGTATTAAAGAAGTTGAAATTCGTAGCGTATTGACTTGTAAATGTAAACATGGTGTCTGCGCTAAATGTTATGGTCGCGACATGAGTGGTCACGAATTGGTAAGTGTTGGTGAACCAGTTGGTATTATCGCGGCACAATCAATTGGTGAACCTGGTACACAGTTAACCATGCGTACCAAACACAGTGGTGGTATTGCGGTTTCAAACATTACCGAAGGTTTGCCACGTGTTGAAGAAATTTTGGAAGCACGTGTTCCAAAGGGCGTCGCTTTGGTTAGTGATGTTGGTGGTACTGTTGTTGCGGTTAACCAAGTTGAAAAGCGTGTTGAAGTTGTGATTAAGACTAACGAAGGTAAAGAAGTTCCATACTTAATCCCTGCAAGTATGAAAGTGACAGCAAAGAAAGGTGACGTGGTTGAACCAGGTTCGGCATTGACTGAAGGTGTCTTTAACCCACACGATATCTTACGTAACAAAGGTATCAAAGCTGTACAAGATTACTTGATTACTGAAATTATTAAGGTTTATAAAACACAAGATATTTCAATTAATAACAAACATTTGGAAATAATTGTAAGACAGATGTTAAAGAAAGTTAAGATTGAAGATGCTGGTGATACTGACTTCCAAATTGGTTCAGTCGTCGACGTTATTGAATTTGAACACAAAAACTTGTTGGCAATCAATGATGGCAAGAAACCAGCTCGTGCAACACGTGTGTTGTTGCCAATTACTAAAGCCGCATTGCGCACAGACAGTTTCTTGTCGGCTGCATCCTTCCAAGAAACCAGTTCAGTATTGGTTGATGCCGCTGTTAAGAATAAAGTTGACCACTTGCTGGGACTTAAAGAAAATGTTATCTTTGGTAAGTTGATTCCAGCTGGTACAGGTATGAAATTTTATCAAAATGTAGGGTACAAAAATGTTAAATAATTGGTTTAATTTATTATTGGCTCCGACGGAACGCCCTAAGTGGATTGGGGACAGTTTCCCGGTTATTCAAGGTATTATCATTGCTTTGATTAGTTTATTAAGTATCGTAATGGTGGTGGCAATTTTGGTGTCACCTCCGGACAGCGGTACTGGTACAAATGCAATTACAGGTGCTAGCGAAAGTTACTACACGAAAAATCGTAACAAAAATAATCTGGGACGTATTCGTAATTTGATTATTATTTGTGCAATTTCAATCGCAGTATTAACCATTATTTTCTTTATTTTGTTCGGTATCTTCAATATGAGTGGTGCTGCTGAATAAGGCTAAAAAAGTTTCGCCAAATGACGAAACTTTTTTCTTTTGTAAAATAGAAATAAAGTGTTATACTAATAGTACAGTTAAATATTAAAAATAAAAGGAGTTTATTATGCATAAAGCAAAAATCAAACAATTTTTATTCATTATTGCTACAATTTTTTATATCACAATTCCAGCTTTCTTCTTAACGGCTTGCGGTGGAAACAGTAGTGGCGATTCAGATTCGCTTATGAATATTTATATTATGACTGATAATAACCCAGACTTTTTGTCGCAGACTGCTTATATTGATGAAACATATGGGGTTAGGTTAAGTGATATTCTTCAAAGAGTGTCGTATGTATTTGAATTCAGTAATGGAAAGAAAAAGAACAAAGATGAATTAACTGAAGCTGAAATTGAAAAAATCTTAAGTTTGGGAGAGCCAGCTGAAAAGTATTATTTAGGTAGTTATCCAGAAAATGGTGGAGATGCCATTTGGACAGAAGTTGAAGAAATTAGTCAGAATATCGTTCTAGATGTTGGTATGTATAAAATTGTTTATATGATTGCTGGACGTGGCTTGGAATTACAAATCTCAATTCAGCAATCTGAGGAAGATACAACTAATTTACGTATTTCAGTTGTTCCGAATAGTAGTAGTAGTTATAACAGTAATTCTAATTACAAATTCGGTTGTCCAACCTATCAAAATTATCAATTTAATCCAGCAACCTACACTTCGGATTATAAAGTACAGGTTTATGATTATAAAACCAATAAAATTGTTTCAGGTTCAAAAGTAACCAAGGTTTATGCGTTGCCGCAAACCGCACCGGAAGATAATACAATTCAGTCATGGTGGGATGGGGTATCTGATGTGGAAATCCATGCCGGTGATAATCTAATAATTAAATATGATGAAATTAATTGTGAAAATAGTTATTCAAAAAAATCAATGCAACAAAATTTCTTAAGTTCTTATGTTCAGGAAATTACCATTACTAATTATAACGATGCGGAGTCAAGTACTTTAATGTACGATGATAGCACCATGGTTGTTAATACTGAAAGTCTTAAACCTGGACGCTATTATTTGATTGCTGAATATCATGATGAAAATCATACGGGTGGTTATACAACACCCAAATCATCAAATACATTGGAAGTAAAAAAAGGCGACTTTGTTTGGAAGAATACAATTCATAAAGATTGTGAAGATTATAATGAGGCAGAAGCAACAAATTTCATTAAAAGTTTAACATTTAATATTGATTATTGGTTTAACACATCTATTGAGAATCCACTTTTTACAGTTGGAACTGAAAAAGCACTTCCAATGGATTTATTGAAAACTTTAACGATTGACATTAATTCGACTTATCCTGAAATTGACGACCCACATCAACCGGATGGCAGGAATGTTTGGCAAAATTATATGAATAGTAGTCCAGTCTGCATTGGTGGTCGTGGTGCTTTTGGTTGGTATAAACTTGAATTAACTGGTAAAAAGTATCTTGAAGGTAGTACTAATGGAACTACCGTTGTTGGTCTTGATTGTTCGGATATGGAAAATGGAAGTATTAAGCTTCAAGCTAAAATCAAATTTGATGACGAGTATTCGGATTTAAAAGATTATTACAATGAAGACCAAACCATTTATCCGGTAATTGTAACGCTTCATAAAGGTCGTGTAAGTAAACCAACAATTAAATATATTGATGGTTTATCTGAAAGAAACGGAAAATATTCGTTTGAATATAATGGGCAGATGCGAAATTTGGAAGTTGAAGCTGGTTATGAAAATAGTGAAGTACAATTTTTCACAATTTCTGGTGATAGATTAGCCACCAATGTAGGTAATAGTTATACTTTAACTTATAAATTAAAGGACAATGTTAACTATGAGATTGATGATTGTGAATCTGATCAGGTTGAATTTAATTGGGAAATTAGAAAGATTACTTTGAATGATGTTAATGAAGAATTCACTACAAGTTACTTATATAATAACATTGTTGTTGAAAATGAGTATGGTAATATTAACGATTGTTATATTACTTATGTTCCGGGAGCTGAAAACAAAATTATCGCCACTGTTTCAAGTGAAAAATATACGATCATAAAAACTGCAGCCGTACAAAATGGTGAAAATGTTAGTATGCAGTATGTGTTTGAAGATGATAATTGTCCAGGTGTGATTGGTAAACGCATCGTTTTACCCGATGAAGAAAACGGTTTGGTTGATGGTCAGTTTATCTTTGAATTTGATGGATGCGAAAGTGATTCGTCTTACGTAACGATTCATATCTTAGTTGGTGCAACTTCTGTTTCTGAAAATTATACTTCTCATAATGCACTTCAAATTTTCATTGAAAAATTAGCCTATACAGAAGAAGAACTTGCTGAAATTTATGGTACATCTTTTGAAAAAAACAATGATAATCATTATACCGCAACGTTCAATATTGTTGTAGATGGTGAAAGAAAAATTTCATCAACTGCAGTCCCTGAAGTTTCTACTACACATGGAGTATGGAAAATATATTATGTAGATAATGGTAATTACGTTGAAGTCATTCCTAGTGAGACTGTATTGCCTGACTTCGTCGGATGTTTAGTGTACCGGTTTGTTTCAAACGATAATATGTATGAAGATATTGGTGATGTTTCTGTAAACATTTGAGATTTGGTAGAAAATAACTTTTAAAAAGTTTTTTCTATAAAGTCCGTTTAATTTTATCTAGCGGTGAATTCAATCTGGGATTTATGTAAGTTGACGTTTAATACTTTAACGGGTAGCGGGTCACCTATGCGAATTTTGGATTTTTTGCCAATCATTTGCATGGTGCCATCGTGGTAAAGATAATGGTCGTCAGGTAAATTTTCAATTCGGACCAAGCCCTCGGCTGTGTTTTCAGGAAGATAAACAAATACACCAAAATCAGTAATGCCGTTGACAATTCCGTTAAAGGTTTCACCAATATGTGCTTGCATGTATTCGGCACATTTTAAGTCGTCAACTTCGCGTTCGGCAGCGACTGCATCTAATTCAGTCTGTGATGATTGTTGACTGGCGGCAACGACAAAGGCGTTTAAGCGGTCAACTTGTTGACGCGTTAATTGGTTATCAAGATACATTTTGATAATACGATGAATCACTAAATCTGGGTAACGACGGATGGGAGAAGTAAAGTGACAATAGTAAGTTGCTCCCAGGGCGAAGTGTCCTACGCAATGTGGGTCATATTTTGCCTTTTGCATAGATCGCAAAGCTAAACTTGATACAATGATTTTTACATTTTCGTCGGCTATTTGTTCCAGCATGTTTTGATATTGAAAGCCTGTTGGATTTTCAAAATCAATTTGATGTCGTATGTTGAAAGGCGTTAGTGTACTTAAAAATCGGATGACTTTCAATGAGTCTGGTTTTTCGTGGATACGATAGACGAATGGCAAGTGTAATTTATAACAGTGCTCAGCAACAACTTCATTGGCTAAAATCATGAAAGTTTCAATGATGCGATGGCTTAAATTGTGTGGCTGTGAATACACAGATGCAATTTGTCCGTTGCTATCCAAAACAATTTTGGGTTCAGGAACGTTAAAAGTAATTTCGCCACGTGCTTGACGGTCGTGTTCAAATTTTTGTGTAATTTCAGCCATACGTAACAGCATCGTGCGGTGTTGGTGATCTTGTTGCCCATCAAGGATTGCCTGTACTTCGTCATAAGAAAAACGGGTAACTGATTGAATTAAAGATTTTTTGATTTCGTGTTTAACCAAGTTGTATTTTTGGTCTAATGTCATTAAAACTGATAATGTCAAACGTGGTTCATTTGGATTTAAAGAGCATACACCGTTGGAAAGTTGTGTTGGCAACATTGGTAATACGCGGTCAGGAAAGTAAACACTGGTACCGCGGCGATAAGCTTCTTTGTCTAGTAAACTATCAGCGGTTACATATTCTGAAACATCGGCAATATGGACACCTAGTGTCATGGTTCCGTCTGGATTATCGACTAAGCTGATGGCATCGTCTAAGTCGCGAGCGTCAGCCGGGTCAACTGTAATAATTGGCAAACCACGTAAATCAACGCGGTTATACATGGCTTTTTCAATTTTAAGTTTTGATACGCGTTCGGCTTCTTGTAAAACAGCGGCAGGAAATTCTTGTACCAATTTGTATTTTTTCATGATACTGTCAATCGTAACTGGTTGGTTTTGATGAGCGATAACACGGATAACTTCAGCATCTGGTTTATCGTTGTGTTTTTTCTTTTTGAATCTAATTTCAACGATATCGCCGTCAACTGCGCCGTGCAAATTATCCTTTGCGATGAATATATCATTATCTTGGTCTGGAAGGTTGACAAATCCATAACCTTTCAAAGTGATTGTTAATTCTCCAGTTAACCGATTTTCTATTTTGCTCACAGCAAATTATAAGTGTATAATAACAATATGTCAAACATGTCAAATTTAACAGGAAAGTCTTTGGGTACGCGTTTTTTGGATGCGTATAACGCAATTGATAAGACTTTACGTACACAATACAATTATAAGACAACGATTTCTTTTTCGGATTTGATTCGTCGTTGTGCTGATTTAAATTCGGTAATTCGTGGACACGAAAACGATTTGATTAATTTTGCGCGTTTACGCAATGCAATCGTGCATAGTAGTGATAACAACAAAGTTATTGCGGAACCGCATTTGGATGTCGTTGAATTAATGGAGAAAATTGCATCATTGATTACGACACCACCATTGGTAATTAATGTTTTGCATCAACGTCCAGTAACCGTTATTGATGCTACGCGTAGTCTTTATGATTTGATTAAAGAAACAGGTATTACTGGTCACGGAATGATTCCAGCTTATAAAGGCAACACTTTGATTGGAATTGTGCGTTGGCGCAAATTGATTGAAGATTTGGCAAAAATTTTGGATACAACCGATTTAGATGATTTTATTCGTAAAACCTCAATAGAGAATTATTTGCGTATGTATCCACAAAGTGGACACTTTACAATTGTCAGAAAAGACATTTCAATTGAACAAGCGTTAACAATCTTTAATAATAACCGTAAGATTGCAGCCATACTTTTGACAGATAATGGCACCGCCATGGAACGTCCGGTAGGCTTTTTAACCAATGCTGATATTATTGATTTAGTAAAAATTATTGAAAGTTATTAAAAATAATGTTAATTTATAATTGCAACTAAAAAAAGGAATAAATATGAAAAAAGAAACTGCTGTATTTGATTTTAACCATAATTATGAACCGGCCGATATCCTGGCCAAAATAAAAGAAAAAAACAAAGGCAAACCGAAGTTTAACTTTTTGGATGGTCCTGTAACTGCGAACGCGCCATTGTGTTTGCACCATGGTTGGGGCCGTACTTTAAAGGATGCATATAACCGCTATAATTCATTGATTGGTAAAGATGTTGATTACATCTGGGGTTTTGATGCTCAAGGTATGTGGGTTGAAGTTGAAGTTGAAAAATTATTAGGGTTAAATAATAAAAAAGAAATTACGCAATATGGTGTTGATAAGTTTACCGAAAAATGTATTGAACGTGTCAATTTCTTTAAAAACCATCAAACCGAACAAAGTAAAATCTTTGAACAGTTAGGTGATTGGGACAATAGTTATATCACTAATTCTGATAAAAATATCACTTCTATTTGGCATTTCTTGAAAGTTTGTAATGACAAAAAAATGTTGAAACAAAGTTATAAAACCATGCCGTGGTGTCCGCGTTGTGGTACCAGTTTAAGTGAACATGAAATGAGTGGTTCTTATAAAGAACGTACTCATAAAGCTGTGTTCGTTAAAGCCAAACTGGTTGACCATAACGAACGTATTTTGGTATGGACAACAACTCCGTGGACCTTAGCTGCAAATATGGCCATTGCGGTTAATCCTGAATTTACATATTGTAAATGTGAAGTTAAGAGTGATAAAAATTTATTGATTGTCTGTGAAAAACAATTAAAAGTTTTGCGTGATGATTTAGTAAAAGTTGTCGAAAAGGTTAGTGGTGCAGATTTGGTTGGCTTAGTCTATGAACCATTCTTGCCTTTGCAAAAACAACAATTTGAACACAAAATTGTGGCTTGGGATCAAGTAGACGAAATTGATGGTTCGGGTGCTGTTCATATCGCGCCTGGTTGCGGTGCGGAAGACTTCGCATTGGGTACTAAATTACACATGGAACCATTTATTATTCCTGTTGGGGAAAATGGTGCCTTCTACGATGATTTCGAATGGTTGGCTGGTTTAAATACTGTTGATTGCGAACAGGCAGTCTTTGATCATTTAACCAATAACCAAACTTTGTATTATCACCATAATTATACCCACAATTATCCTTTCTGTTGGCGTTGCAAGACAGACGTTATTTTCCGCTTGGTTGAAGGGTATGATATTGCTACTGATGGCATTCGTAAAGATTTGTTAAAGGCTGCCGAAACAGTGCATTGGACTCCGGATTTCATGGGTAAATCCATGCGCCAATGGTTAACTGATATGGGTGATTGGAATATCAGCCGTCGTCGTTTCTATGGTTTACCATTGCCGTTCTATCCTTGTAAAAAATGTGGTCATTTAAATGTAATTGAAAGTAAAGAGGAATTACGTGCACGCGCAGTTAATCCGGAAAAAGTGGATGCTTTGCCGCATTTGCACCGTCCTTATATCGATGAAGTTCAAATCTTCTGTGAAAAATGTCATGAACCTGTTACACGTGTGACAGACGTTGGTGATTGTTGGTTGGATGCTGGTATTGCACCATTCTCAACCAAGCCCAAAGGACAATTTAAAGCCGACATGGTTTTGGAAATGAAAGAACAAATTCGTTTGTGGTTCTATTCTCAATTGTTTATGTCGGTTGTGTTGACTGGTGAAGCCCCATACAAAAACGTTGTTGGACACTCGACAATTGTTGACGAGGATGGCAAGAAATTTTCCAAAACTGGTCCACGTAAAATTTACATTGAAGATATGTGTCGTCGTTATGGTACTGATGTTTTGCGTTACGCTTTCGCAAGCGCGAATCCAACTTTGGACATGCGTTTTGGTGATAGCATTGCCGAAGATGCGAAACGTCGTTTGCTGGCGCTTTGGAATGCTTACGTCTTTTATACTACCTATGCAATGGTCGATAAACCAGATGTAAAACATTATCAACCGGAAAATTTAGCACCGATTGACATGTGGTTAGTTCAATTAACCAACCAATACATCCAAGCAACACGTGAAGCTTATGACCAATTTAAAATTCATCAAGTTGTTAAATTAACTGATGATTTTGTCGAAGATATTTCTAATTTTTATATTCGTGTAAATCGTCGTCGTTATTGGAAAAATGGGGAAGACCAAGACAAAATGAATGCTTATTGGTGTCTTTATAACGCTTTGCGCAGTGTTGTAATTGTGTTAACACCATTAGTACCAAGTTATGCTCAATATCTATGGGAAAATTGTTTTGGTGAAGGTGAGGCCCCTGTAATGCTAACTAATTATCCAACGCCATTAAAAATTAAAGGCAAAACCGACTTATTGGAACCAGTTAATTTTGTAAAACAAGTTATCAGTTTAGGATTGTCTTTGCGTGCTGAAAATCAAATTGCAATTAAACAACCGTTATCAAAACTTTATATTAAGACTAATAAAATTGATATTGTTACAATGTTTGCTGCTATCATTCAAGACCAATTAAATGTAAAGCAAATTGAAATCGTAACGGATGATGAAAAATTCAATGTGGCTTATTTGGTTGTTAATTTCAAAAAAGCTGGTGCGATTTTGAAGAACCGCGTTCAAGAGTTAAAAAATGCTTTGCAGAAAGATGAAAAACAAATGGCACAGTATGTTGCGGCTTTTGATGCTGGCGAAAAAATTATGATTAATGGTTTTGAACCATTAGCTGCCGATTTATTTGAACGCAAATTAGCACCACGTTCTGGATTTGTGATTACAACTGCTAACGATGTAACAGTGGTTTTGGATACACAAATTACCGATGATTTAATGTTAGAAGGTATCGCTCGTGAATTAATCCGCAGTATTCAGTTGGAACGTATGAATCAGAAAATGAATATTACTGACCGAATTGTTGTTGAATTGAAAACCGGTGATAAAAAAATGTATGCTGCTGCTTGTGCTCATCAACCACGCATAATGCGCGAAGTTTTAGCAACAGAGATGCACATCACGGAAGGAAAAGGAAAAAATGAAATACACATCCGATTGGCGTGATTTTGAAATTATCGCTACTGGAGATGGTGAAAAACTAGAGCGTTGGGGCAACATAATTTTGTTGCGTCCTGACCCGCAAGCAATTTGGAAGGCTTCGGTCGACTATACTAACTATCCTAAAATTTCTGGACATTATCATCGCTCGGCAACTGGTGGTGGTGCTTGGGAATGGTTAAAACCAACACCAGAAGAATGGACGATTAAGTATAAAAATTTGAAATTTATCATTAGTCCGATGAATTTTAAACATACTGGTTTATTCCCAGAACAGGCGGTAAATTGGGATATGGTTATGGAAGTCCTTAGTAAACGTCCCAATGCGAAAGTTTTAAATCTATTCGCCTATACTGGTGGTGCTACTGTGGCCTGTGCTAAGGCTGGTGCTACCGTAACACATGTTGATGCCAGTCGTGGTATGACCGACGTGGCTAAACGTAATGTCGCTTTGAATCAAATTCCGTACGAAAGTGTGCGTTATATCGTTGATGATTGCCAAAAATTTGTGGCACGTGAAATCCGTCGTGGTCGCAAATATGATGCGATTATTATGGACCCACCGAATTTTGGGCGTGGTGCTAATGGTGAAATCTGGAAATTGACTGATAACTTGGATGATTTAATTGCTAACTGTGTCCGATTGTTATCGGATAATCCTTTATTCATTTTGGTTAATAACTATACAGCTTCAGTTCAACCAGCGGTTATAGAAAATGTTTTACGAAAAAATTTACAAGGGTTACACTATCAAATCCAAACTTATGAAATTGGATTACCAACGGCAGAAAATTTAGTTTTGCCTTGTGGAGGAGCATCATATGTGTCTTTTTTGTGATTTAGCGAAAAATTGCGTGGCGGAAAACGAATTATGCTACATGTTGTACGATAAATTTCCCGTGAGTGATGGGCATTCGCTAATTATTCCTAAGCGTCACATGGAAACTGTTTTTGAAATGACGTCAGCAGAATGGGCAGCTGCAGGGGATTTAATTAAAGTAGCCAAGCAAGAAATTGAGAAAAAATATCGACCAGTTGGTTACAACATTAAAGTGAATTGCGGTAAGGCTGCAGGTCAAGAAATTATGCATGCGCATATTCATTTAATTCCTAAATATTAATAAAGGGTGAAATTTTTTTGATGGATAATATGCATAATCATCGTGATAAAATCAAAACTGGAATTGTTGAATTCTTAATGTCGTATAATTGTCCTGCGGAATATGTTGGCTTTCCAATTTTGTGTGATTTAGTAAGTGCAGCTTTGGATAATTATACTGATTTAGCATTGAACTTGAAATCAATTTATTTGAAAGTTGCTAATAAACGCAAAATCACTAGATTGTGCGTGGAACGTAATTTGCATACGCTGGTTGAAAAGTGGTCACCGCAGCCAAGGTTTAAAGAATTGTTTTCTGAAGAACCAACAAATGCCCAATTATTGCATGTTTTAGCACGTAAATTACGTTATTTAAATTGTAGTGTATATGATACACTGTTAATGCCGTAAAATTGCAGAAAAGTATTTTTTCTTGACAAATTGTCCATTTTCGGCATATTATAAAGAACCTTAATGGTTGAAAAGAGGAGAGTAAATAGATGGAAACAAGATATGTAACTACACTCGGTAAGAAAAAATTAGAAGAAGAATTGAACGAATTAATGTCAAAACGTAGTGATATTGCTCGTCAAATTAAGGAAGCGCGTGAATTCGGCGATTTGAAAGAAAATGCTGAATATGCTGCTGCCCGTGAAGCACAAAATAATTTGGAAATTCGTGTCAAAGAAGTTGAAGCAACTTTGCAAAACTTAACTGTCTTTTCATACAAAACAGCTAACACCAGCGAAGTAAGTTTAGGATCTGCTGTGTTGGTTGAAAATATGCGTACTAAAAAACAAGAAACTTATGTTATTACTGGTTTCATGGAATTTGATATTGAGAAAAACTATATTTCTAACGAAAGTCCCAAAGGTAAAGCCTTGTTGGGTAAGAAGGTTGGTGAAGTAGCAATTATTAAAACTCCAGTTAACCAAATCGAATTAAAAATCTTAAAAATTTCTCGTGCGGAGTAATTGTGTTTGATTCTCATTTTCATACGACTGACCCGCGTTTAATTACTTTACCGGAAGTCGTGCAAGGAAAAAATCATGGTGTTGAAATCGGGGCGGACTTTGAAAGTCTGCCCGCTGTTTTTGAGTACGCGCGTGAACACGAAGGAATTTATTGTACGGCTGGTGTTCATCCTGAATATGCAGATACATATTCGGCTAATGACTTTGAAAACTTTGTTGTTGCAAATTTAAATGAACCTAAATTTGTGGCAATCGGCGAATGTGGCGTTGATTATCACCGTGACGATTTACCATCGCGTGAACAACAAATTACAGTTTTTGAGCATCAAATTTTTATGGCTGACCGTTATCACAAACCTTTGGTCGTACACAGCCGTGACGCATGGGAAGATACTGCCAATGTGTTAATTGCGAATCGTTCAAAATTAAAGCACGGTGTTTTAATTCATTGTATGAGTTACACCGCGGAGCAGGCTAAGTTTTTAATGGAGCAATTATCTGGTGTTCCGGTTTATTTCGCATTTGGTGGACACATCACTTATAAAAATAAAGCATATCTACACGATACTTTACGTGCGATTCCTTTGGACCGAATTTTAATTGAAACCGATGCACCATATTTGGCTCCGGTTCCTAAGCGTGGTGAAATTAATCGACCACAATATATCCAGTATACGGCGGAAACCATGGCGCAAGTTTTAAATAAAACAGTTGATGAAATTGAATTAATGACCCGGAATAATGCATATCAGTTTTATAAAATAAAAGCAGTCCAATGAACGGACTGCTTTTGTTTTTCTTTGGTGAAAAGTATTTCTTTGGTTTGAGTTTATCTTTTGCAAAATAAACTATTTTATTCTAGCATGTTTGTGCTACACTGTTCAAGTGGAATTTGCTTACAAGAAATCTTTAGGTCAAAACTTCATCTATGATGTTGTTTTTTTACGTGCATTAGTCAAGAAATTAAATGTTCAAGCGACTGATGTCGTCGTGGAAGTTGGTGCCGGTGCCGGTACTTTGACGCAATCATTGGCAGAAACCGGCTGTCAAGTTCATAGTGTTGAAATTGACCAACGGTTAAAACCAATCTTGCAGGAACGTTTAAAACCATATACAAATGTTGAATTAATCATGGCAGATGCTTTGCAATATGATTTCAGTCAACTGCCGCCATTTCGTGTAATTGCTAACGTTCCGTACTATATCACAACGCCTTTAATTATGTTATTTCTTTCTTTGCCGAATTGTCTTGAGTTAAATGTTTTGGTGGCTGATGAAGTGGCGGAGCGAATTGTGGCTGGACACGGTAATGCTTTGTACGGGGCTTTATCGGTTAGTTGTCAATTGCAAGCAGATTGTAAAATTTTAACTTCGGTTCCACGTAGCATGTTTACACCCCAACCAAAGGTTGACAGTGCTTTTGTTTGTCTTAAAAAAAATGGTTATCCGCATGACAAAAAACTGGAAAGGCTTTTAAAAGGAGTTTTCGCCGCTCGTCGCAAAACGATGCTTAACGCTTTGTCAAGTGCCTTATGTGTTGATAAGACAGTTGCAAGTCAAATTCTAACAATTGCCGAAATTGATGTAAATTTACGTCCGGAACAAATTACTCCGACAGAATATGCGAAAATATGTGAAATTTCGCGTAAATTTTGTTAAAGAATTTTGCCATACTTGCATTAATGGCAATTATTAAAAATATCATTCTTTATGACCGAGCGGGGGCAGTTGCTGGTTTTGTTGAAATTCGCTCTTTAGAAAAAGGAACACATTTACGTTTAAAGCATTCTTTAACTGAAAAAGGATTAATGTTATCATTAGTGATTGATGGCGTTAATAAGGTTTTAAAAATCACTGGGAATTTAACTGAATATGAGTTACAAACCCAAATTGATTTGGATTACGAAATTTTTGCTTGTATTGTAAAACAATCGGGTAAGGAAATGGTTTCACTGGCAAGTGGTGCCATTAATCTTAACCACTTAAAAGGTCAGCAAGCTATACAAGAAGTCGACCGTGCCATTAAGAAAATATGCAGCGTTGATGCCAGTGGACATGGTGAATGTGAAAAATGTCCTTATCGCGAATATTTCTTTAAACAAGCAGAGTAGTTTGGTGTCCGCCACCTTTTTTTGCACGGAAGATGGCTAGGTAAATACCTTTTTGATTGGAAACCAGTTTAATAGTTTTAATTCGAAAATTGTTGTTTTCAAAAATTGTAATTGCTTTGGCAATTTGATTGG
The DNA here is from genome assembly GCA_946630785.1 of uncultured Clostridia bacterium. GTDB lineage: Bacteria > Bacillota > Clostridia > Christensenellales > UBA1242 > RGIG8050. Next base: position 38,367 of record CAMOZC010000003.1, read on the forward strand.
CGGGATAGCAAAAATAGACTGTTCCGCCATACTTAATATTTTTTGTACATAAACTAGCTAAGTCATTTAATGATAATGTATCGTCATGACGAGCTTGGCTGATGTGTTCGTTTTGTGATTTTTTGCCAGTTGTAAAATAAGGCGGATTGCATACGATTACATCGGCGCAGTTGGCTGGAATTAAAGTATGCAATTCGCGTGCATCAGCATTTAAAGTTAAAAATTCAGTAGCTTTTAATTTGGCTTGATTAATTGTAAGGTTCTTTTTTAGTTGCTTAACAGCTTCAGCGTTGATATCAACACTAATCATTTTACGTGGGTGTTGTTGGTCAGCAATTAACAAAGTTAGTACTCCGGTTCCGCAACCAACGTCAATGACGGTATCAGTCGGTTTACAAGTTACAAAATTACCAAGCGCTACAGCATCACTGGAAAGTTTATATAAATTGTTGGGTTGTTCAATCAGTAAACCTTCGTCATTTAAAAATTCCATTGCTTAAAAATACCATGGAATCTTTTTGTTTTCAACTGCTTTGGAATGTTTTGCTGTTTGAGTGTTTGAATTCGGCAGACGTAATTCAATTTGATTGCTTGGTTGTGGGTTTTCGCCATTTAAACTGGCTATAATGTGATAAGTATTGACGGACTGTGGATTTTTGTCGGTGAAGGTGTAAGTGCCATTTTGGTTGTGAATAACAGACTGTAGCGTGTTGTTTTTATATATTTCATAGCGTTGGTACGGTAAAACATCAAAAGTGAGTTGTGCGGTCTTTTGGTCAGTTAAATGTCCGTCAATGATAGTTGGTGTCGTTAGCAAATAATTTTCTGAAACGGTATCAGGCTGATAGCGTACCGAAAACAATTCGGGCGTTATTTCGTATTCAGGCGTCGCAATGTTGGCTAATTTAATTGAACCATGTTTATAGTCAAAACTATCCATGTTAAATGTTTTTACGCTAGTGGGCTGGATGAAATGTTGGTTAACATCACCAATACTGCTAAAAATTTTTTTTGCAGCATTGGCTAGACGGCCGCCGCCGTTAGTACCGTGCGGAAGGTCATCTTCTGGTTTCATGGTAGCATTGCCGTGCCACGTAATTAAAACGTTTTGGGGTGTATAAGAAACCAAGGTTGCGTCAGTATTAGTGTTAGAATTTTCGCGTTCAGTAGTTCCAGTTTTGGCGGCAATTGCTAGGTTTAAGGTTGCTAATTTACGGGCTGTACCTTTGCGGGCTGTATCAACTAACATGTCGGTCAATAAAAAAGCTGTATCAGCCCCAATGGCTTGCGGAGCGTAATTGTATTTGTTGGTTAAATCAAAATAAACAGTATTTCCTTTGCGGTCACGAATGGCACGTACGAAACGGGTTGGTGAGTATTTACCCTGGTTGGCGATGGTTTGATAGCCCGTGGCTAGTTCCAGAAATGATGTACCAGTATTAGTATTACCTAACGCCATGGATAAGTTTTCATTTTCTAAATGTAAGCCCATTTTGTTGGCAACTGTTTTAGCGTTGTCGATATTGGTAGCGTTTAAAATTTTTACGGCTGGAATGTTGTAACTGTGCATTAGAGCGGTGCGCGCTGAAACGGTGCCGTGATATTGATTGTCAAAATTTTTGGGATTAAATTCACTGTCGATGAGTGGACTATCTTCAATGAGACTGGCTGGTTGAATAATGCCGAGTTCCAACGCAGGTGCATAAACCAATAATGGTTTCATGACGCTGCCGAAATTTCTTCGTGCTGTTAGTAATGTCGGTGTTGATGTCCATAAAGCTTGAACTTGTCCATTCGGTGCAGATAGCATGGCAAATTTTTCGCCAAGTAGATTAGATTCGGCTTGGTTCATTGCTTCATACAATAATTGTTGTTTTTCTGGTTCATAATAAGTGTCAATTTGATATCCGTAATTGACAATATCGTTTTCGCTTAAGTTAAGAATTTGCGAAGCTTCTTTTAAAGCCATGGATTGATAATTGGTGCCTAACCATAAATTTTTGGAACTGTTGATTATGATAGGTTCGTTGAGTGCAACTTGGAAGGTGTCTTCATTAATTAATTTTTGGTCATGCATTAAATGCAAAATTAAATGGGCGCGTTGACAAAAGTTTTCGTAATGTGTCAATGGTTCGTATTTACTGGGATTCTTAATAATGCCAGCCAAGCCAGCGCTTTCTGCGACAGATAATTCAGCAGGTGTTTTTTTGAAATAAAATTCACTGGCATTAGCGATGCCATAAACATTGTTACCAAAATAAATCGCGTTTAAATACATTTCAAGGATTTGGTCTTTGGTAAAATTTTGTTCAACTTTTAAAGCAAGAATTGCTTCACGGATTTTTCGTTTTATAGTTTTTTCGTTAGTTAGATAAGTGTTTTTGACTAGTTGCTGGGTAATCGTACTGGCGCCTTCTTTGGAATACCCGGCGATAAGATTATTGGTAAAGGCTTTAGCAATGCGGGGAAAGGATAGCCCGTGGTGTTGATAAAAGTTTTTATCTTCAACGGCGATAAAAGCTTTAACACAATCTGGATTTATTTGTTCCAATGAACAGTACTGAATGTTGTTGTGGGCATCAAGTGTTTGTTGTGAACTGTCGTAAAAGGTCGTTGCTTGCGTCATGGTAGTTAAACGGTCGGTATCAAGTTTTTCACTGTGCCAGATTAAAGCGAAGACGATAGTGCCCGTCAAAACTAAAAACAAGCAACAGACTGTCGTTATGATTAAAAATTTACGAATGAATTTTCTTGTTTTTGCCACACGTTATTTTGTGTTAGAATATATCATTCTATGAAATTTGTACTAAAGAATTATGGTTGCCAAATGAATGTGAATACTGCAGCTAAAATCACGCAGCAACTTTTGGCAAATGGACATGAGATTGCTGATACGGACGAAGAAGCAGATGTCATTATTTTTAATACTTGCTGTGTGCGTAATACCGCCGAACAAAAAATTTTATCGCACATCGCTTTAGCAAAACAGTTAAAGCGTCATAATCCAAATTTAAAAATTGCTGTAATTGGTTGTTTGTCGGCCAAACGCAAAATTAATGGTGTCGATATTTTATTGGGAACGGATAACGCCATGGAGGTGGTTGAAAAACTAGGGGTAGCGTTGCAACCTTTGCCACCAATGAAAGAAGATACCGTTTATATTGATATTACTTATGGCTGTGAAAATTATTGCAGCTATTGTATCGTTCCGTTTGTCCGTGGTAAATTAAGAATTCGTCCACGCGAGGAAATTATCGCTGAATTCAATCAAGTTAAAGATACTGCAAAAGATATTTATTTATTAGGACAAAATGTTAATGCTTATCCTGACTTTCCACAATTGTTGGCTGAGTTAGCCCAAATGCCAGGAAACTTTACCTTGCATTTCTTGTCCGCGCACCCCAAAGATTTTGATGTTGAAACGATTAAAGTTATGGCGCAGTATCCGAAAATTGCTCATGATGTGCATTTGCCAATGCAATGTGGTTGTGATAAGATTTTAAAATTAATGAATCGCAAATATACTGTTGCAGATTATTTGGAAAAGGTTAAACTGTTACGTGAATACATTCCAGATATTCACATTACAACTGATATCATTTGTGGTTTTCCTGGGGAAACGGAAGAAGATTTCAACGAAACAGTAAGCGTTGTGGAAAAAGTTAAATTTAGTGCTGCTTATATTTTTCCCTATAGCAATCGTACTGGTACCGCGGCTGATAAAATGCCTAATCAAGTACCGTTTCAAACCCGTAAAGCACGTGCCACAAAGTTGGTTGAAATAATGCGAAAAATGTCGTAAAATGAATTTTGATAAAGGAGTAGATAATAATTATGGCTTTGTCGCCAGCAATGAAAAAATATTTAGAATTAAAAGCGCAATATCCTGATTGCGTAGTGTTTTATCGTTTAGGGGATTTTTATGAAATATTCTTTGACGATGCCAAAGCGGTATCAGCCGCAATCGGTTTAACTTTGACCGGTCGCTCTTGTGGCTTGGAAGAAAAAGCTCCTATGTGTGGTGTACCATACCATGCAGCGAATTTGTACATTAAAAAATTGGTCGAACTTGGATATAAAATTGCCATTGCCGAACAATTAGAAGAAGCTAATGGTAAAACATTAATCAATCGTGATGTTATTCGTGTTATTACTAGTGGTACGGTGATTGATGATGCAATGTTATCGGCAGACAGTAATAACTTTGTTGCAAGTATTTACGAAGAAGACAACAATTCAATTGTGTATGGAGCTTGGGCGGATATTATGACCGGTGAGTTTTATGTTGCCCAATTTGATAGTTATGACAATGCCGTTTCACGTATTCGTCCAAAGGAAGTAATTACGAAAAAACATTTTGCCTACGCTTTTACCACGAAACAAGCAGTGCAAACAGTAAAGAAATATTTCAACATTAATACAACACAGGTTTTTGATCTTCCAGAAAATTCTCCTTTGATTAACGCGGCTGGTGCTTTGTTGGAATATTTATTAATGACCGCCAAAAATAAATTATCAAATATCACAAAAATTACTTTAGTTCGTGACGATAATCACATGGTATTGGATAAGATTGCCCGCGATACTTTGGAAATCGTCTTATCTTATCGCAACAATACCAAAGCTGGCAGTTTGCTATCAGTGTTAGATAAAACTAAAACTCCGATGGGCGCACGTATGTTAGCGGAATGGGTTACTGCGCCATTAAAAAATATATCCATGATTACGGAACGCCAAGATGCAATTCAAGAACTGGTTGATAAATCTGATACCTGTCAAACTTTAAGGGAAATACTGAGTAATTTCGGTGACTTAGGACGTTTCTGCGGTAAGATTGCAAATGGAAATGTTAATCCGAAAGATATGCTTGCTTTTGCTGATAGTTTGTCGCTAATCGATCAAGTGAAGGATTTTATTGCCAAAAATTATCAGTCAAATTTGTTGTCAACATGGAGTTCACAATTAAATTCGCTCACTGATTTACGTTGTTTATTGCTAAAAGCAATTAAAAAAGAACCAAATACAATTTTAAGTGATGGTAATTATATCAATGATGGTTATAACCAGAAATTGGATGAATTGCGCAATGCTGGCACATTAAGTAAACAATGGCTGTTGGCATTGGAAAATAAAGAACGTACCGAAACCGGTGTGGAAAAGTTAAAGGTGGCATATAACCGTGTTGCAGGCTATTATTTTGAAATGCCATTGAACGCAATGAAACAAGTACCTTATCGTTTTATTCGCAAGGGTAGTACGTTAAATACGGAACGTTATACAACAGATGAGTTGCGTGAAATTGAAGGAAAGATACTCAGTGCTTCCAGCGATGCCATTAAGTTAGAACAAACTTTGTTTGCTGAAATTGTGGCAACCGTGCAACAACAAATTCCTGTGATTCAACAAGATGCAGCATCCATTGCTAATATTGATGTTTTGGCAAACTTGGCTTATTTAGCTTTGAAAAATCAATGGACACGTCCGGCAATTAATTCGGATGGAATTTTAAAATTGGAAAATGCTCGTCACCCAGT
>CAMOZC010000004.1 GCA_946630785.1 uncultured Clostridia bacterium
AAATTCTTTAATATTCATTATCATCAACATTTATTTTGTTTTTCTCATAATCAAATTCTAACAATACAACATGGATTTTGTAAATTCATTTTACGCATCGGTTAAGCAATAAAAAAGACGGTTTGCACCGTCTCTTCTAAACCACTGCGAATTTCGCTTTTGTGGTGATCCGCCCGAGGCTCGAACTCGGGACAACATCATTAAAAGTGATGTGCTCTACCAACTGAGCTAGCGGACCATGATTATCATCATAACATAGAACTATTTACACTGTCAACTTTTATTATTTATAATTCTGACTTATTTAGCTCCCAACGGATTTAACAGATTGGCAATTTTACGGCGTAATTCATCAATGTTACAGTTGTCAGTATATTGATAATCAAGAACAGGAATTCCGCTGTTACGTAAAATATCCTTAGAAACAGTTTTAATGCGATTGACACGATCAAGGTTGATAATTGACATATCGAACAAATCAACAACCAATATCGGCATCAAATTCGGTGTGAAGACAACAAAATCAGCATACTGCCCTGACATGTGCAAACTTTCACGTACCGATGGGTCGAATAATTTTTCAATTGGCACATTAACGTAAATAATATATTTTTCCGGCAAAGCCTTACGCAAAGCTTCGTAGAAACTCAAAGTGATGGAATCATAATAAGGAATTACCGGCGCACTTTTCGGCATTGTTTTCGGCGTTTTAATTTTTGCTTCAGTACGTTTCAAACGACGGTAACGCAAAAACCAGGCATAAAAGCCTGCAATAATTGCGACGACCAATGCCGGAAAAATAAAATTTCTTAAAACGTCCATAAACTTAATTATTTAGCTTCAGTCTTAGTTTCTGCAGCTTTAGTAGCTGTAGTTTTTGCAGCAGCGGTTTTAGCTGTTGCAGTTTTAGTTGTTTTGGTTGCTTTCTTAGCAGCTGGTTTTGCCTTGTTTGCGGCAATCAAAGCTACTTTTTCATCTTCAGTTAAGACTTGTTTTTTCTTGTCGCTAACTTTGATTTTTTCCTTAACCTTAACACCTGCTTTACCGTTCAAGTCGCGGATGTAATACAATTTAGCACGACGAACTTTACCTTCGCGAACAACTTCAATTTTATCAATACGTGGTGAATATACTGGGAAAGTACGTTCTACACCAACGCCGAAGCTGATTTTACGAACAGTGAAAGTTTCACGGATACCGCCGTTCTTACGTGCGATAACCAAGCCTTCAAAAACCTGAATACGTTCCTTGTTTCCTTCAACAATTTTGAAATACACTTTAACAGTGTCACCAACCTTAAATGGAGTGATTTCCTTGGTTTGATTTTCCTTCTCAATAAGTTCTACTAAATTCATAGAGTATATTATATACACCTTTAAAAAATTTTGCAAGAGTTTTATTGCGTTATATTTTTAATTGCGGAAACTGACAAAGTGCACCCCGATAGATAACTTTCCCCTTCCCACTTTGTTCCAACTTTAAAAGTTCCATCGGGCGCACCACTTTCCCAAATTCTTCCTGTTGAATAATACCAAATCGTTCCAAGAAATCCATCACAAATTCCGAACAATATAAACGGCGCGGATTTTTAGAGCGAAAGCATACATTCCAACGCGACAACACCGCGCCTAAATAATTATATTTATACTTTTTACGTTCCGCATACATCGTTGTAATAAATTCTACAATCTGCGCATATTTGTCATCACTGACATCAACTTGCATTACTAGAATATCCGCCTTTTTAAAACGTCGCATTAAACCATATTCAACCGACTCTTTAACAAAACCGCCTGGCCACGGCCAATAACTCCATATCCGTCCAAAGGAGTACATTGTTTGCAAATTATCATCCACAGAAATTGACACATGAGTGAACCAATCACCGGTAAATTTACTAATCGCGCGTGACGTAATCGTTCCTGTTTTACTTAAAACCACATATAAAGACTTCATTTTCGACTATCCATTTTTATGTCAGGCAATTTTTTTCAATCACTTGTGTAAAAACACTTTACCATATATCAAACTCACGCGCACTATTTTTTATTTTGTAATCAAGGACCTACTTCGCCCGATTTGCCAGTGGTCTTTGTCCGTTATGTTCACGCTTGAACTTTTCGATTTCGGCAGTTTCCCATTCGTCAGCCGTAGCGTACTCTTTTGTTAATGGATACCATGCCACGTGTAAATAGACGTCATAATCTTGTACTGCAAAAATATCAATACCACCACGATGTGAATGTCCACCCACAGCCATTTGTGCATATTGACGCAAACGCTTTTTCAATGATGTTGCCTTACCAATGTAAATCACATTATCATTCAAATCTGTAAAACGCTTTTGTAATTCGTCTGCGTTTGTAACCGTAACTTTTACCACCCGCCCATCATTTCTTGTAAATGTTGGACAAAATGGTTTGCCATTCACGGTTTTTGCCACGCCAAATTTGATTTCATTCTGCTCTTCATCTGTTACAAAAATCTTATAAATTCCCGGACAATCTGGAATCATATTAAACGGATTGGTGCCAATTCGATTTCCATTCAACCACGCAATCAAAGCACCAAATTTTATTTCTTTATTATTCATTCAATTCTCCTTTTAATTATTCGCAATTGGTGAACTCCCATCATGCTCCTGTTTGTAAATTAAAATTGCTTTTTCCTTTTCTTCATAGACATCACGCTCAGCAGAAACAAACTGCCAAGCTACATATAAATAATCTTGATAGTTTTGGATTGTCCAAAGATTTTTTCCTCCTGTATGAGCACTTTCACCTAACGCCATACCAGCTAACTGATTCAAGCGTTCATTTAAATGACTAGTGCAACCAATATATAAAACAACATGGTCTTTATCGAATTTTGATTGTTCAACAAAATTTTCTTGCAATGAATTTATATCTGGTTGGCTTATATTCTTATTCGGACAAAATGTCTTTCCATTTATAGTTCTAATGCTACCAAAATGGATTTCGGCGAATTTGTTGACAAACACACGATAAACCGCCGCTTTATCAGGGATTTTTTGCGTTTTCTCACCCCATAAGCCATCTTCTTTCCATGAAATCAAAGTTTCTAACTTTATTACATTAAAAAAAGGATTTTCTTCGTCTTTTGATTTCTCTCGCTCAAGTTCGTTTTTCACTCTGAGTTCATACAACTCTTGCTTTTGTTTCTCTTGATTTTTATTATCATTTTTTATATATGAAATAAAAAACAAAAGTCCAACGATTAAAACAATCACAAAGAAAGCTAACTCGAGCATACGTTACATCTCCATTTTAGTTTTACGGTATTTTGACAAACGATATAACCCAGCATTTTTACCATGCGGCGGATAAACGATATCCCATTCTCCACCAGTCTTAAAATCTGGATATAGGCGTTTACAAACCATTTCACGCAATAATGTGCGCAAACGTTTACCATTGCTATCATTTACGGCAATTTTCATTTCTGTTAAAATTTCAGTAGTATCATAACCGTTAATGTTATGAAATTTTTGTTCCAATCTTTCCAGAGCATTTTTAATTTCTTCTTTATTCATTCTTATTTCTCCTTTTCTTTTGTTTTTAATACGGATATCTATCACTCACGATTTCGTGAACGCGATATAATGCTTCATACTGTTTTAATTCAAACACTCCAGCAAAACAATATTGACCGTCTGAATTCTTAATAAACACAATGCGGTTTTTGCAATCTGAACCTTTAGCATTATTATTCTTTGTATCGGCAATTTCTTCGGTAATACGGTTACCGTTGTTTTCAATAAAATTATGCACATGCTTGTCCGCTACAACTTCGGTTTGACTGCGGTTAGAATAACAAATAAACCAAACGCCAAGTCCATCAAAATCACATTCTGGGGCGTATAAACGATGCCCGCGTGTAAACTCCTCTGCCTTTTCAGTGTCCCAACCAAACGCATCGCAACACCTTAAATAAATTTCTTGTGCGTTATCGCCATACGAACGACCGCGCACTAATTCGGTAATTAAATGCTTATTGTTTTGACTCATTCTTATCATCCCCTTTTTTTAATTTACGAGAAATATTTTTAAGGATTTTCTCTGATTTTTCTTCCGTGATATTTAATAAACGAGCAATCTCCGCGTTAGAATGCATTTCATAACCAGTTTTTTCATCATATCCCAAATATAAACGTACAAACCTTCGTTCGTATGGTGTCAACAATTTAAATTGTTTTTCAAAATTATTTCTTATCCCAATTAATTCATCTTTTTTCTTCAAAACTTTTGCCTGAAACGCCGCCTCACGATCAGCTCTTCCCTTTTCATAGGCTTCTACGCTAAAATAATCCCTATGCATTATAGATTCTTCTCGGCGGCACTTAAACAAAGCAGTAGTTTCTGCCCATTTTTCTATTTCTCGTTTTTTTCTAGCACTAAACTCAATACTATCTTGACTAACTTCCTTATCAGCATCAACTAACTTACTACTTTCATCATTAGTAGTTTCACTCATAAATATTTTTCCTCCATTAAATTAAATTTTTATTTTCTAGCAACTTGGAAAAATGTTTGTTCGTTTACCTCCTTTTATTTCTAGCCTGGTAGATGAAAGTGTTTTGGTTGTGCCCTCCTTTGTTTTGACAATACAACAATATATACGACAAAGTCAACAAAAATCCTAATTATGCGACGTTCATAATACAAAAAAAATTGCCCTTAGCAGCAATTTTCGTTCTAGACTTGTTTCGGATTTGTTAAGAATTGGTGAGCCGCCAGGGGCTCGAACCCTGGACCAAAAGATTAAGAGTCTTTTGCTCTACCAACTGAGCTAGCGGCCCTCACAAATTATAGTAACACATTTTTTTATACTCTGTCAATTAACACTTAACATACAATCATTTGGTTTCCAGATGATAGTCCACCAATTTTGCTTCCAGTCCACCACTGAATTTAAAAAAGCCATTCAACGAACCACGGTTTTCAATCAGCCAAGGCAACCACATTTTATCCGTTGGATACATTTGTTCCCATGGTATCTGTTTTAAATCAAACCATGACGGGCGCATCTCTTCGGTTTCGCAAGGTTCACCCGCGAATTCGGTCGCAGTAAAGACGTGTACATCTTCCAAAACATGTTCGCCTTTAACGTACATATCAAAACGCAAAACCCCATGTTTCTGATAATTCGTTGGCGTCACGTTGATTTCCTCCATGGTTTCACGGAGCATTGCTTGCTCAACAGTTTCGCCGGGTTCCAATTTGCCACCAATGCCATTATAATTTCCCGCACCAAAACCGCGTTTTTTCATTGCCAACAAGATTTGGTTTTCTTTGAATAAGTATAACAATGTTGTTTGAATTTCTTTCATATGATTCGCTACAGTATAAATCATCTTTCCCGTTTTTCCAATCAGTTAAAGTTGCAGTTTATTCATTACGGAACAAAACGATGATGTCCGATTTCCCATAACCATTGGGTTCAAAGAAGTTGAATGGTAACGTACTAGATCTCACATCGTTTTCGACATAAGGATGATAATATTGTTCTAAGAATTTACGATTCAGATCGTATTTATGACGATAGGTAATTACAAAATCACACAGTTTGCTACTGATGGTTTGTTCAAAGGCGTCAAACATCTCTGGAAAATCTTCCTTAGCAAAACAGTTTTCAGCATAATAACGGACATTCGGCACTATGCCCGCAGCATTATAAAATCCACAGTCCGCCATCAAATAACAGAACAAAGTTGCTGGCTTTTCTGCAGTTTTGTTATACTCCCCAATCATATCTGCCACCACCAGTTGTGCATATGCTTCGCGCGGACGATTAATCTCCACCCGATTCGTAACCATCGGTAACGCAGCAAAAAAGCTGATTACGACGATAATTACCGTCCCTACTATTTTAAGCGTTCGGCGTTGTATCGTGATTTCTACAGCCTGCAACATACTTGACACAACTTTCAGAGCGTAAATCACACCCAAAACCGCATAAGCATGCATTGGCAAATAATAATAAAAATAACCGCAGAAGAACCCAATCATAAACCAGGTTGAAAGCGCAGCAATTAACAATAATTTACCACTTCGGCGTTTCCAATTATGCACGGCAAAACAAATTAAACCCCAAATCAACACGATGATATAATATGGACCAAGTAAAAATGACTGACCAAAATTCTTCAGCGGATTCACGTAAGATACGCTATTATCAGTTTGCGTATTACCATTGTAGTTGCCAATATTAACAAGGAAATAAACATTAAATAAATCATCCAGGGCGCCCAGTGCTGCGAAACAAATTATAACTGGAATCGCAACCAAAACAAAACCACCCAACATCACCCCGCAGCCACGCAAAACGACTTTCAGTTCACGGTTCTTCGCGTTAATCACAAACCAAATTATCAACGGTACCAAAAAAAATTCTAGCATAGTGAATTTAACCCAAAACAAAATTCCCATACAAATGCCTAATGCTAAATCACGTTGCCAAGTCACAACTTTGTTGTCCATGATAAAATCCAAGAAGCACAATAATCCATACGCAAAAATCGGGAAGCAAAACTCTTCCACGCAAGAACCTTCTAAGCCACGTGCAAGATTTGTACTCAATACCATCATCATCAAAGGCACGACCGCCAAACTCAACCACGGCGATAAAAATTTACGCGCAATACGGTAACAAAAGAACAAGAACAAACTGACACTTAAAATTTCCAAGCACCATACGACAAACTGCGAATTTGGGAACAAGCACGCCACCGCAAAAACCGCATAAACAATCGGACCCTTTTGCTCAAACAAATCACGGTATGGGACCTTACCGGCAAGAATACCATGACCCATTGTGGTAAACCATTGGTAATCACAATGCGGATTAAAAGTATGGATTGGCGAATTCAGACCATAGAAAAACATAAAAAATAACGACACAGATAAACAAACTAAATAAACCACCCACGGGCGGAAATCTTTAGCAACTGACTGAATTGGTGTTTCAGTTTCGTTCACAGTATCCATAAATCAATCCAGTATACACTGGCAATAAACGAACCGCAAAAACTTTATTTAATGGTTTCAGTTTCAGGTTCATAACTGTAAAGAACTTTATCAATGCCATCCATTTTTTTTGGTTTTTGGCTATCGGTTTTCTTCATATCAACCATGTCGGCGTCTGGTACAGCTACACCCAAAGATAATAATTTATTTTGACAATCTTCAATTCTTAATTCTAATTCATGATGCCATTTGAAATTTATTTCAATGTGCTCATTACGTTCTTGCTCACTTTTTTCAATGAATCTTTTTTTCATGCGTTTTTTATCTTCTTCGCTGATAACATGTTTTTTTGCATATTTATTTAAGCGACGTTTCAGTATCGGAAGCGATTCTGTATAAAAGGAATAGCACTCTTTGTAGAATTGAATTTTTCCACGTTTCCCAAGTTTGAAAAAATCTTTTTCGTAATCTTTTAATAACTCATCGTCAATGTTAGAAGCGAGATCAACAAAATCGTCATAAGTATCATCTTCATCCCCGTATACCTCATCTTCATCTAGCACACGAAAATCCAAACGGAAATTACCAACCAACCACCAAAGTTTTTCTTCAACTTGTTCTTTAGTCATCGGACAACCTTTTTTATCTAAAATGACTTCCCCTACCGATGCTTCACTGATTGCTTTCTTTTCGGCAGCCGTATGTTTAGCTTCACCTGCTTTTAGTAAAGTTTTATCATTTTCCGTGATTGTGGTACTTTTCAATTTCCCCATTGACATATCTTACTCCACCGCGCGCAAAATTACAAGACCGAAATTCATATAAAATCATCCAATGAAATAATTAACGATATTGGGAATCAAAAACATATTTTACGCTGAATAACTTTTGCCAAACATTTTTTCCGCAAAATGCGTATTCACGTTTTTAGAATCCATCACGGTTAAAACATCGGTACTATTAAATTCATAATCGAAATAAGCACCTTCGCCTAAACGGCAACCTAACATGCAATACATACGAATCAATGGTGGTAATTGTTGTTTTACCAAGTCCATATTAATTTCATTTTCGGGTAACAAATCCAACTTCGTGCAAGGTTCTTTGGCATAACACATCATTGTTTTATCTTCCAACAAATAATGATAGTGGCAATAGGACAAAGCATGTTTAAGTGCTTCTGGGTCTACACCATGTAAACTGGATGTACCAAAAACATAACGACAATCTTGCAAACTAGCATACTCAAAGATTGCGTGTAGCAATAATTTAATAGCCGGTCCATTGCGGTAATCACTATGCACCACCGCACGTCCTAATTCCAACAAGCGAATCCCTGGTTTTCTTAAATTGCTGATATCAAATTCACTTTCGCACAAAAATTCCTGATTAGGATTTTTAATGTTAGATAACAAACGATAGGTACCAATCACTTGATTTGTTTCCATGTCCTTCACAATTAAATGATCACAAATCGCATCATATTCACTTTTATCGTTCGTTGCCTCGGAAGATTGATTAAATGCTAAAACCAATAATTGGTAACGCAATTCCTGAGCAGCTGTCAACTCTTCTGGTTCATTTGCCAAACCAACGCATAAATTGCCGATTGGTTTAATTGCATCAAACATAATCATATACTGTATTATGTTTAGTTTTTAACTGACCGTCAATCACAATTTGACAATCAACACGATAAAACATAAACTTAATTATTGAGTAAATTAATAAACTGCCAACAGAAATTATTACATCATGAGGTTTCAAGCCCGAATCCATTTTGGTGGCGCTTGCTAAGTTTTGTCTGCAAACATCAAGCCAAAAAGCATCATGTTAAGTTTACTTACCACGGCGATGTTAAACAATATGCTAATCAGCAAATCATCATGCTGGCACAACATTGTTCCCGGGAAGAATTCTTTTATACGCTGGCTGGTTTTCCGAAAAAAGATTTACATATCGTGGTAGGCTACCAAAATTTTTTGCGCAAAAATCGCATTTGGTTTTTGCCAGCAATTGGTGCCATTCCCAAATACCTATACAGCCAAGATACATTATCTGTACGTAAAATGCTACGTGTCATTCAACGCGGAGAAAGTTTATTATTATATCCTGAAGGTATTCAATCGACCAGTGGCCGTACTCAACCCATCAACCCCGCCACCATCAAGTTGTTAAAAAAATGTGGCTTGCCTGTAGTTTTATGCAGTTCACAAGGTGCTTATCTGACTCGTCCACGCTACTCACCTATCATTCGTCGCGGTCAAATCAATTATCAATATCAACTGTTATTTACTCCACAAGAACTGGCTGAACTTTCCGAAGATCAAATCTACGACAAATTATTAAACAACTTTCGTTACAACGATTTCGATTTCAACCAAAAATTTCACATCGCTTACCGCGGCAAAGTTCCTAACATCACAGGGCTGAATAATATTATTTTCCGTTGCCCGGTTTGCGGACAGGATTTTGGTTTCCAAATTGAACATGACACTATGACTTGCACACACTGTGGCTTAGCGGTAACTATGGACGCTTATTACCAGTTACACGCAAATAAAGCATCATTCAAGTTTACTAACATCGATCAATGGTATCAATGGCAACGTCAAATTGTTCACCATTCTGTCAACCAAAACGACTTTACCTACACGCTACCAGTTCAAATTGGCGACATTAACTTACGAACTTTAGTTGCACGCCCCGACATCATTGGTACCGGCACTTTAACTTTAACACACGAATGTTTAATTTACCAAGGCACCTATCGCAACCAAAACACCACACTAACGTTTGATTTACACTTGATTCCATCATTACCCTTTGACCCCGTTTTACATAATGTTGACATGATTTATAATAACCAATACTATTGTTTTATACCCACGGCTAATCCATTAGCATGCGTGCAGTTAACCTTAATGGTTGAAGAACTACACAACCGCATCGATCCAGCGTGGCGCAAAGTTTGTGAGGATGTTTATGACTATTAAATCCAAAAAAAAAGTTAGTGATTATATCTTATTGGGCGTCTTGTGCGTCTTAGTTGTCGCCATCGTAACATTTTGCATTTTCAAATGGTCTTTAATCGTCAGTCTTTTTGATTACTTAATCAAGGGTAAAAACATTTTGCGAGAATACATTTTATCGTTTGGCATTTGGGGTGTAATTGCTATCTCCTTACTGATTGTTTTTTGTTTCTTTTTCCCGATTATTTCTTCCCTACCCTTGCAAATTATCGCTTTAGTTACTTATGGGCTTTGGGGTGGTACCTTGTTAATTGCACTTTCCTTTACTTTTGGCAGTCAATTACTCTACTTATTCCAACATAATTTCAAAGCCTTTATGTATACCGCTAAGCAACGCAAGAAGCAAGCTGACATTGAAGCCCGAATTCAAAACAGCAGTCGTAACATTTACGGCGTAATGTTTTGGCTTTACATCATTCCATGTATCCCGTTTTTAATTATTGCGTCAGTTGCTTTGCGTAGCAATATGAAATGGTGGAAATATACCCTATTTACTTCTCTGGGACCAGTACCGGAAATTTTGGTAACCTTGTTACTAGGTAATCAATTAATCAGTGCTGGTTCTCCTGTTTGGAGTTTCATGATTTTAATTGGCATGCTTGCTTTGGTCGTACTGTCATTTGTTTTTCAAGACAAAATGATTTATTGGGTATTTAAGCCCAAGAAAACAGTTTCGACCAATAACACTGCGACGCAGACCTCTGATGAAAACCAAAACGCGCCCGAACAACCGGACGCGCACTAATTTTTTTTAATCATCAATATTTAATTCATCACAACGTACAAATCGTAAATTTCTTGTCCACCGTCAATTTCGTAAACTTCCAAATCAGGATACTTGGTAGCTAAATAGTTTTTAGCAAACTCTTTTTCTTTAGAACTAAAATTTTTACCATAAATCAAAGTCGCACATACCTTTTGTTCCGGCTGCATCTGGTCTAACAAGTTAATAACCACACGTGGTTTCAACGCATGCACTGTTACAATATTTTCATCAACCAAGCCAACAAAATCACCTTCTTTAATCGACAAGCCGTTACATACAGTTGTACGACTTGCCACGGTTATGGCACCAGTCCTTGCATTTTTAATTTCACTTTCAATGTTTTCCACGATAGCAGAATCATCTTCCACGGTAAAATCCAACATCGACAAACCCGCATATCCTTCACCAATATTGCGTGTTTTGATAATATGAATCTTAGCAGCTTTATACTTATCGGCAGCTTGTTTAGCAGCCAAAATCACATTACTGTTATTTGCGAAGACAAAAATAATTTCTGCATTAGCTTCCGTGTATGCTTGGATAAAATCGCTACTAGCTGGATTGTTGGTTTGTCCACCATCAATCACGACATCCGCGCCAAATTCTTTAAAGACAGACTTCACACCAGCACCGTTAGCCACCGCCACCACTCCGTATTTCTTGCGTTGTTTGTTTTCCACAACCTTTGGAGCAAAGTTGTTTTGGATTTGAGTTTCGCTATGTTGTAAAGTCATATTTTCAACTTTAACTTTTAAAAACTCACCAAAACGTCCACAATACTCTAACAATTTGTACGGTTCAAAAGTATGCACATGCACTTTAATCGTATAGCCATTTTGTACCACTACCAACGAATCGCCGATAGAATTCAAGAAGTCTTTTAAAGCGTTTAAATCAAACTTGTCAATATCGCATTTGTGTTTAGTTAATTGCAACAATACTTCTGAGCAATAACCAAATTCTAAAACACTATTTTCGTTAAATTTATGGTAATCAACTTCGGAGGTGTCCACAGTTTTACTACTTGTGATTTCAACATTTTCGCCGCGCAAGTACTTAGCGCAACCTTCAAAAATGTAATACAAACCGGCGCCGCCTGAATCCACCACGCCGTTATCCTTTAATTTTTGCAATTTGTCTGGCGTAGCTTCTACTGATTTTTTAACAATTTGCAACAACTGGTCTACAAAATCCAACGCCGACATTTTAGATAAATCTAACGCCTTTAAACTTTCAGTCGTTTCACGCGCTACCGTCAAGATTGTACCTTCGGTCGGTTGGTCTACTGCACTATATCCTTGTTTGGTAGCACTCTCAAATGCAATCACTAAATCCGCTAAAACAATTGTATCTTTATTCGTGATGCCGTTAGCAAACCCATCAAACAACTGCGATAAAATTACTCCCGAATTGCCACGCGCTGCATTCAACATTCCGTCCGAAGCAATCCGTGCCACGGTAGCCACACTGCTCTCTTTTAAGTCTTTGATTGCTCGCACACCGCCTTGCAAAGTTAAATACATGTTTTCGCCTGTATCACCATCTGGAATTGGGAATACATTCAAGTCATTAACAATCTTTTTATTTTGCAACAAAGAACTCAGACCATACTGCATCAAATCATTTAAGATATTTCCATCAATGATAACCTGTTCCATCTTTTCTCCTAAGCCAACGCCGGCATGTGGCTAATAGCCTCATCAATCAAACCGCGTAAATGATTTTTTTCAATATTGTAAGCTTGTTCAATACAATGTTTAATGGTAATCGCCTTACAAGAACCATGACCTTTAATAATAGTTTTAGCACAGCCTAATAGAACGCCACCACCATAGTTGTTGTAATCCATAAAATCTTTTAAGCGCATAATATCTTTTTTTAAGAATAAAGCACCCATCTTGGTTTTCAGATTTTTCGTAAATGTTGCTTTCAATAATTTCAACATTTCCAAACACGAACCTTCCACGGCTTTACACAAAACATTACCAGCAAAACCGTCGCACACAATCAAATCGTATTTTCCGCTAATCGCGTCGCGACTTTCCATATTGCCAACAAAATTTAATGTCTTATCGGCCGCTAATAATTGGTAAGTATTTTTACGTACCGTGTCGCCCTTTTCTGGTTCCACTCCCACATTTAACAAAGCAACACGCGGTTTTTCGATGTTATAGGTCTTTTGTAAATACAAATTTGCCATAATCGCGAATTGGTGCAACATATAATCATCGCATTCAACATTTGCACCACTGTCGCAAATTGCCACCATACCTTGATTCATCGTTGGCATCACAGGACAAAACGCTGGTCTTTTTATTCCATGAATACGACCCAAACGCAACACACTACCCGCAATAATTGCGCCTGTAGAGCCATTGGAAACCAGTGCATTCAATTCGTCATTACCACGCATCATTTCAAAAGCTTTATATAAGGAACTTTGTGTTTTATGACGGATTGCATCCGTCGGTTTATCATTACATGAAATTTCATCTGGTGCGTGTACAATTTCCACCCGCTCCATCGGACAATTTAATTGACTTAATTTCTCACTAATTACTGCCTCATCACCCAAGAAAATAATTTTTATATCTAGGTTTTCTTTCAAGGCCATGACCGCACCTTGAATATTTACATCAGGGCTGTGATCGCCACCCAAAGTATCAACTAAAATATTTATCATCTTAAATCCTACCTATGCTTTCCATGGAAACAAACACCTACACCGTCCGGTCCACAGTGGCTACCCGCCGTCGGATTAACTACTACCATTTCAATTTGCAAACCACTACCATATTTGGCTTCAATGCGTTCACGTAACATTTGCGCCGTTTTCAAGTCATCAGTGTGCCCAATAATGATGCGGTGCTTAGTAATATCTTCTTGTAATTCATCAATAATTTCCATTACTTTGTCCAAGGCACCTTTCAAGCCACGGGCTTTCCCTTGTGGACCCATTAAGCCATCGGAATCCATGCATAAAATTGGTCTGATTCCTAACAAGTTTCCCATAATTGCCGCCATTGCTTTAACGCGCCCACTACGTTTGAAGAATTTCAAATCATTGACAAAGAAATAGGTCGGGAACTTATCAACTTCGTTTTTACTCCATGCCATAATTTCTTCCGCACTTTTTCCTTGTAAATACATATCGCCAACTTCACGCACGATATTGTACGAACAAATCGTGATACCTTTCGTATCAATTGCATAAAATTTTCTGTCTGGATATACCGCTTGCAATTCTTTTACCGCGATATCCATTTGTGCAAAACTTCCACTCATTGCACGGGAAAAGTGGACATATAAAATATCCTTACCATCACGGAAGAATGGCTCAAAATATTCTTTATATGCTTTTGCATTTAACGCACTAGTTGTTGGCATGACACCATTACGCAAACTGTCATAAAAAGCATGACACTCAAATTCTTTAAAATCACGATACGGAAATACATCTTTTCCGTCTATCGTATACGGCATTGCGATTAAATTGTACCCATATTCTCCCGCTATCACTGGAGTAATATCCGTATCCGTGTCCGTAAATAAAACATAATTTTGCTTCATTAGTTCACCTTTTAATTTATCTGTTTACACAGACTTTATATATAGTAACATAAACTCAACAAAGATAAAACACTATTTTAACTTTAAAGGTATTTTTATGACTTTTAAGTGAGGAATCACATTCAATTCCACATTAAAAGTACAATAACAGTATTTTCACATGCGAATACATCCGATATAGCACGGGATACAATTTGAAAGACAGTCCTTCAACTATTATTTCTACTATAATAGGGCACAATATTTTATATGTAACTATTGTTCCTACCCACTGCCTCTCACTTCTTCCGAACTCTCTCCTTAAATATTTTTTATTAATTTAATTTGAGCTGTTGCATTATTACTTGTGTTTTGATTAATACTGATAACTTCAACACTCCAACCAAGATCACTACCATTATCTAATTTACCGTCAGCACGATAAAATTGTGATTTATACGTATTCATATCAAACGTATCACCTGTCACAAATAAATTATTTTGGCTTAAAGTATCAGTTGCATGATAAGCGCATTCAGCATTATTTCGAATAAAATGTAATAAATCAAAATTAGTTTCCGCACTGTTATTAGTGTAAGCATGTTTTTTTGTTGAACTATCGACCACTGCATTCACATGCCAAACACGAATACCAACACAATCTGCATAACCCGTTCGAATAGCATCATAGGTATTCAAGCCAGTCGGTGTATACAATTCCAATAAAATGTATTCATCAAAAATCTGTTTATCATCATCCCAGTTAGATGTTAATAAAATCACATCACCACTAGCTTGAAAATCATTAATTGTGATGTCAATTTCATCAGCCAAAGTAGTATCACTGCTGTCAAAAACATATGGTTTCGCCCAGCCAAGTGCCATCATATTGTAGGGGTCGTGTCCACCATTATCATTGGATTGCATTGTAAAGCTAGTCGGAACCGTAGCTAACTTATTAGTATCATACACATCGTACAAGCCTAAAGCGTGTCCAAATTCGTGAATCGTAGTACGACAATCTAAACCATAACGTCCCGCCAAATCAGCTTCGTTCAATTGATTTGCACCCGCGTTCAAACCTGCACGACCATACATATCCATTACCGAAATCCAACTGTAATTTGAAAAGTTACTTTGTTTAGTACGACGACACCAAGCACTGGATACCGTATATCCATTACGGAAACAGTGATAATTAGCCCCGTAATACAAAATCACGTGGTCAATTTTACCATCACTGTTACCATCATAATCCGCGACTGTCTTACCACTTGTGTTCAAATACCAGTTAACCGCATCGACCGCTAAAGTTGTAATAGCAGTATCTTTGTCACCATAACTGGTTGATACTTGTCCACATTCATACCAAGGTGCAACGACACCGCTAATACGCATTTGTCCGAGCGATTCTTCCAAATAATAAGTTTTCAAACTACGCCAAGCAATTTCATCTTGATTGCCAAACAAACTAATATTCAAGTCGTTAATGATTTGCTGTTTTTGGTTTTTCTCATCATTAATGAATTCGTTTGAATCTGTAAACCAAACCGGAACCGCTAAAATTCTAACATCCCCTTCAGTAGGTGTTGCAATCACCCCATTAGCATTCCAATACGTTTGGTAATTTTGGGTTAAATCAGTTTTTTGCAAACCTGTTTTAACCACTGGAACATTAAATTCGGCTGTTTGGGTTACGCCACGATAAGTATAGGTCAAAGTAACTTGTTTGGTATTACTGTCTATATCCGTAACCTCAACCAACAAATCATCACTGCCATTAATTGCTTCGGGAGCACCAACCGCATATACAGCATAGATTTTACCACTAACATAAACACTATTACCCACAACGGTAAACGCATCAGCCCCTAATGGTACATTAATCTCAGTTAATGTTTTTTGGTCAATGACTACAATTGTGATTGTAATTGATTTTTCTTGCGAAGTATCCTGACCATAAGTTAAAATTATAGACGCACTACCAACTTTTTTAAATTTGAAAACACGTTCAAGTTTACTATTAAATGCTGCCGTGTCGATTGAAACAACCTCCCCATTATCAATAGAAACCTTTAAAGCACTGCTTAATGCATTAATACGGTCATGATTATAATAAGCTACAAACTGAATTTGATTTTGCGTTTTTTCAACATATAAAGTTTCGCCATTGCGAATTTGTTCATTATGATTACCATAGAAAATTTGGAACACATCCTCATCATCAAAAGTATATGATACGTAACAAATCAAACTACGAACTAATTCATGAGTATCCTTATCCTTAACATCAATATATATGTATTTTTTGACATACTGATTTTTTTCTGGGTTAGCCATAAAATATATGGCATCACGTTCATATTGCAAAATCAATGAATTCTCGTCTGTATCGACGTTAAATTCCAGTTCATATTCCCCATCCCAGTTTTCAATTTCAACTTGTGGCATTTGGTATAATTTACCAGCCATTGGAATGTAGAAGACATAATCATATCCGTAATAAGCAGATTGACTGGTCGTTACATTTACATTTTCATCTAACACAGTAAATTTAGCAGTAACTTGCGGGTTATCAATCACTCTTGCAGAGAAAGTAATCTTAATTGTCTTTCTCTCATAAACTTTAGAACTACCCTGTTTCTGTAATTTAAGATATAAATAGGCAATTTTGCCAACAGTAGCCTGATTACTAGCCGTAACTACATTATTTTCGTCAATCGTAAAGTAATCTGCAGAACTTTCGAGTTTATCATAAACGATGTAATAATCTTTACCAGTATAATCACCTAAAGAAACATTTAAGGTATATGGTTGAGTTAATGCTAATGTTAATTCATAGTTTTTATTGTCAGAAGTTGTTAAAAAATTGTCAGTTTTTAAAATCAGTGCCGGCATATTTGAATTACCATTCTTTGAACTAATTTCACCACCAAAACAAGCCGCCAAACCAGGCACAACCAAACACAGAATCAAAATAATCGTAAAAAACTTTTTCCTCATTTTTCTTAAACCCTCAATTGATATAAGATAACATTATTTTCAGTTTTTGTATTCTTATTTTTACTGGTTTTTAGCATTTGAATGAGTTGAACAAATTAATAACTTTCCTTCATCACTAATTTCTCCGATTAAAGAATTATCACTGTTTAAGTAAAATGTGTACATAAAACACCATCTTTTAAATTTTAACAAATCAAACTCTAAAAGTAAATAAATAATACAAAAAGCCAGTGGATTTCGACTGGCTTTTCAAAAAATTTTTGTAATTACATTGTTATTCCGCCGTCAAGTTCTTGCGTATTATCTTGGTATGTATAGGCGTTTTTTTCAAATACTTTATCTTGTTCAAATAATTTGCGGAGGTTTTCATCCTCAAATGTTCCATTTTTATCACAACGGGAATAAGTATTCGCTTCATTGTTTGGATACCAATCAAGTTTGTTAGCACCTTGTTCTTCCCAAGCTTTAACCTGGTCTTTCAAATTTAATTTTGCATCAAACGGGAACATCATAATGCCACCTGCTATTAAGGTACCCTCATATCCTCCCCATCCCGGAGGCAACATAGTAATACCATCTTTAATCAAATTATCTGGGACTTTAACCGCTGCCATAACTGAGCCTGGTGCATATGGGTCTTTCACGAAATGACCACCTTTGACTTGTTTTGGATAAGTTTTTAAGAATTTAGCTAACTTCATGTCATAGGTATTTGTATTACCTTTTTCATCTATCACTGGGTTACCTTGGGTATCCAAAGTGGTCAACAAAACGGTATCTTCAGCTAAAGTAATTTCTTTTTCAACTTTACCGTGACTATAAACAGTATGTTTTTTACCAACTTCTTCTGGTGAAACTTTGTGAGCATCCACTGCTACACTTTTCGCACAAATGGTTGGTCTAATTTCGCCTGTTTTAATTCCATTCATAATGTAATCAAACAATGCCTGATTAGTTTGTTCAATTGGTAATTTATTTAATTCCATATTTGTTTCTCCTTTTATGGTAATCTATTGTTAATATAATATTTTCTACAGAAATAATCAATATAAATCTGGAATTGGTCAAAGATAAATAACTAATACAATACACAAACTCCATACATCTCTCCAGAAATTTTTTCATGTCATAATCACTCTTGGCATCTCACAAAATTTTTAGTTCATTTACCAGAAAGAAGAACCCTGACAATTGTCAGGGTTCATATTTGAACCAATACGGTTTACCCAGTTTCGCGGTCGTACCGCCCATAAACTGACCATTTGTCAATTTATAGTCGCCGTAACAATCGGGGCGACGCACGGTTTTAGCGCACACAAAATTTTTACGCACATAATCGACACCTTGATAAATGAAACGCGGACAAACCACTTTTCAAGATGCCACAATAAAAAAAGTCCGCGATTTACGGACTTTTTTTTTGACGCGGACGATTATTTCTGCGCTTTCTCTTCGTGGTAAAATTTAGTTTTAATTGAAGTCTTTTCGATGACCCGATCGCAAATCATTAAGCATTGCGGTAAAACTCCCAAAATCATCAAGATGGAAATTAAACAGCCACGCGACAACAACAAACCCAAATCCGCGACAATGGAAACCTTAGAAACCAAACCGATAATCAAAGTCGCCAAAACCAAAATTGAGCCCGAAGTTAAAATCGTGGAAATTGATGACGACATCGCCTGCGACATTGCAGTTTTCATGTCTTGTTGTTTTCTGTTATTGATGTAGTTGTTGGTCAACAAAATACCATAATCGATAGTCGCGCCCATTTGTACGCACATGACCACCATGTAGCAAATGAAGAAGATTTCGTTGCCCATCATGGTCGAAATACCCATCGTAACCCAAATCGCACCTTGAATTAACAAAGTCAACAAAGCTGGCGTAAATACGGACTTGAACGTAATTGCGATAATCAACAAGATGGCGACGAACGAAATAATATTGACGGTCACAATATCTTGGTTGAACACATTTTTAATTTGAGAGTAAACAAACGTTTCGGAAACCAATTTTGTGTTATCGTATTCGCCATAAAGGTAGTCGCTAATTTCGTTGATGGCTTTGAACGAATCTTCGCCCGAACTCGGCATATCGAAGTTAAAAATCACGCGAATGTAGTTTTCAGATTCAAAGTTGCCTAACGCTTGATAGTTGGTATCGAATTGGGCTTGCATGGCTTTTTGGTAAGCCGGTTGTACATAATATTGTTTGGTACTTAACACTGTAATCAAAGTCTTGCTGCTAACTTTTTCGTTTGCGTCATAAATCAAATTCAAAGTAGCGTCATCGACACCATAATTCAATTTGGCATCTTTTTTGGTCAGTTCCGCACTCAATTCTGCGTACTTAGTTTTGATGGCTACGTCAGAAGTCATATTATGTTCCACCACGAATTTCAAAACTTCGTAAGTGGTTGCAGTGTCTCCTGCGGCACCTTTTCCCATGTAAGTATAAATGCCTTGCACGGTAGGTAAATCCATTTGGTTCGCATAAGCGAATTGTTCTGCGGTCAACGGAACCGTGTAAGCTTGATACGCTTGGTCAATCAACTTTTGGGACGCTTGCGTAATTTTGTCCGCACCTTGGTTTTCCGCCGCGTACTTGATGACGTCATACACGTTCTTCGCTTGGTCGGTTGCGCCCATGTAAGTATACAAAACTTTAATACCACGAATGTTCGCGTTCTTACTGTCTTGGTCCAAATATGCGTTAGCAAATTGCTCCGCGGTCAAATCATTGTAAACCCCGTAGGTGCTGTAACCTTGCGTGGAGTTAATCACTTTCTTGCCGTTGTATTCGTAGTTGTTTAAGTACTCCACAATGGCTTGTTCTTCGGCTTTAAATTTGTTGCGGTTTTTACCGTCCTTGTCAATCAATACTATCAAAGTATTTTGTGTGCCAAATTCGTCCGTAATCTTTTCGTCGTCGACATTGATGGTCGAATTAGCGTCGGTCGAAGCTTGCAAAGTGAAACTGTAATCGCTGTTAAAGTCATAGACTGCCCCAACCACGAAGATAATCGCCGCCAAAATTGGCACAATAATTTTGGTCTTATTTTGGAAGCCCGCCATAGTATAAACTTTCTTGCCGGCGGCTTTGCGTTTGTCGTCGTGGGCTTTCATTTTAGCCAAGATGATTCGGTCAATCGGACGGTGCGCCGTTTTAACCAATAATTTGTCGCACAATAACAACATTCCTGGCATAAACAAGAACACACATAACAAACTAATCAAAATACCTTTGGCCAAGACCAAACCGACATCAAAGCCGATTGAAAAACTCATGAACATTAACGCTACTAAGCCCGCAATCGTAGTAATGGACGAAGCAGAAACCGGCGCGAACGCTTTTTGTAAAGCCACCATCATGGCTTCTTTTTTATCGCTGTAACTTTCTTTTGCTTCCTTGTAAGCGTGTAACAACACAATAGCGTAGTCCATTGACAAAGCCAACTGCATGACCGCCGCAATGCTCTTGGTGATAAATGACATTGCGTTGCCGATATAAGGAATGGCGTTCAACAACAGGTTGGTACCCATATTGATTAAAATTGCACCACCCGCAATTAACAAGAACAACACCGGTTCAATAAACGAAGACGAGGTCAACATCAAAATCAAGAACACAACCGCAACTACGATGGCAATAATGATGACCATATCGCGTTCCAAAGAATTGGTTAAGAATTCGGATTCTACCGAGCCACCATTTAACGAAAATTCATACCCGCTCAACGCTTCACGAATTTGATCCAAAGTGTTATATGAAGCCGTATCAAAGTTACCGGTCGTCAAGAACACTTTGTACAACGCTTTTCCCGTGTCTTGGTGGTAATACTCAATAACCGAAGCTACGCCGTCAACTTTTTCCAGTTTGGCTTTAATTTCAGCCACTTGTTCAGCTGATTTCACTTCGCTGACCATGGCCTGACATTGACCCACGCTGCCGAATTCGTTTTCCATTACTTCCAACGCTTCGGTCGACGAAGAATTTTTATCCAAATATTGCATCAAGTTGTAATTGATGTTTACGTGTTGCATCATGAAGCAGGACGCCACCACCGACAAAACAAAAACCGCCAACAAGAAGTAACGACCTTTCACAATCAACGAACTAAGTTTTTTCATTTTCTTACCGCTCCTTATTTTTTTTACTACAGCAATAGAAATAATTATACAACTGTTAAATTTTCTATTGATTAGTTGATAATTTTAGTCTATTATAGAAATAAGTCAACCGATTTAATTCACACCAAAGTTTGAATTTGTTGGCATAATTATACAAAAAGAAGGAAGTGTATCATTATGGAATTTAAAGAGGACTTAAGAATTCAAAAAACGCGTCGCGATTTACGCAAAGCAATTTTGGAATTATTAAAACAAAACCCGCTGGAAAAAATTTCCGTCAAAGAAATCTGCGACCGCGCCATGGTCAACCGGATTACTTTTTATAAATATTACGAAGATAAATATTTACTGCTTGATGACGCCTTGAATGAAATTAAAGATACTTTACTGAACAGCGTTTCTCGGAACGCGAAATTCACTTCAATTGACGAAGCCTCGACATATTTTGTGCATTTGCTGGAAGCGGTCGTCAAATACATTGAAGATAACCTTGACTTTATTTACGCTCTAGAACAAAACTCCAGCATGAAATTGATTAACATTATTACTTTCGTTTGTGAATCGGGTATCAATGATTTGTTGACCGAGATTAACAAAATTAAACCGCTGAAATATTCTATTCCGGTCACAGCGTCCTTTATTTACGGTGGTTTTGTTTCCGCATTGACTTATTTAATTCATCACAAAAACACCAATTACAAAGCCGAATTGAATATGTTAATTGACGACTTAAAATCCAACATTTTCAAAATCGAATTTTTGTACAAATAAGCTTCTACCTTCACTCTTCACTCACTTCATTCTTCACTAATCTGTCTGCCACAATTGCGACAATTTCTATCTGTCGCGTTCGCGTCAGATGTCTCGCTTCGCTCGCCATCAGGCCCCACACAAGACTTCTTCTGAACCCTTGTCTGACCTATTTACACTCACATCAATTTTCAGTGACCACCATTAATCTGTTTTTAACATTTTTACTTTTTTATAAAGTTTATATCTGGTAAGAGTACTAAACTTTCTTGTTCATCATCTTGACCTTGCCAATAGACCAAGAAACGAATTTTTGCATCTTTAACAACATAGCCTTTTTCTTTTAATTTTAAAATATCATCAATTGCTTTTTTTGAAAACATTGCGACCTTTGTTCTTTTTCCACTGATGTCAGCAAATAAACAATTATCGTCAACTTCAAGTAAATTACCTGCTCGTAATTTCTGATATAAGGCCACTTTGCCTTTAAAATAGTTTAAATAAACATCCTTAAAACCAAACTGCAAAGTAATTTCATTTGGTATTTCATATTCATGATTGTCAATATTGAATTGATCCGCATTGTCTTTATAATTGTCTAATTTAGTACCTGTATAATGAATTACTAAATTGTTTTTAGCTCTTGTCATACCAACATAAACTGCTCGACGTCCAGCATCAGTATCTAGTTTATAATTATCCAACAAGATAAACACATTATCAAATTCCTTGCCTTTTGAACGATGTAAAGTTGAAACAATAATTGCTTCTTTATCGCTATCAACATAATCAGACAAGTTAGACTCCAAAATAAATTCTTTTAAATCCGAAAAATATTTAGTTCCTGCCGCAGCGTAATTTTGCAATAGTAATAAACAATTCTGCAAAATATCACTTTGAGCAAAATTATTTTTTAGAACATTAATAGCACGATTCCATAAATCATCATCGATTACCGGTGAACTAATACAACATTTAATATAATTAATCAAATATCTAAATTCTAATAAATTCACTAATCTAAATCCCTCATTACTTTGAACTAATCGTGCTTTAATTCCTTGTTTAATTAGTAAACCTAAAATTCTTAAAGCTTCTTCGTTTGTACCCGACAAAATCGCAATATCTTTTTTTAAACCAGAGTTAACTACATCTTTAATTAAAGGTATTTCAATTGAGCCATGGTCATACTTTACCAAGCGAACAAAACCGTTGTTAGCCTTGGTGGAAAAAATCGGATTTGTTTTTAAACGATTGCTAATTGATGGTAAAAAACCATTAGCAAATTTAACAATATTTTGTGAACTTCGATAGTTTTGTAAAAGTTCGTATTTTTTAGCATTTTCGCAATTAATAAATGATTCGAAATATTTTGAATCTGACCCTCGGAATTCATAAATATTTTGGTCATCATCACCAACAAGAATTACTCTAATATCCTCATTCTTATCAATAATAGTTTTTACAAGATTAAAATCTTTTTCATCCATATCTTGCGCTTCATCAATTACAAGCACTTTTTTTGTAATACTTTCAATTTCAATTTCATCATTAACAATCATTTCAGTTACTTTACCAACTACATCGTCGATGTCTTCCAAATTACCAACCTTACCTAATAAATCAAAACAATATGAATGGAAAGTTTTAATATCGATGAAATTGATTGCTCCACCAATTAACTCACGCAATCTCTTTTTAAATTCGAGTGCTGCCGTTCGTGAAAATGTTAACATCAATAATTGCTCATATTTCACATCTTCTAACTGCACTAATGAAGCTAATTTATTTACAAGGATACGCGTTTTACCACTACCAGGACCAGCGGCAACAACAATAAATTTAGAATCTTTATCAGAAATAATTGCCGACTGTTCATCAGAAAGTTTATTATAAATTTCATCATATTTCTCTTGAGTTATACTACGATTTATTTGTTCCCAACGACCCTTAAAGTATTTTTCGATGAATGCTTGATAATCTAATTCAAAATAATCATTAACGAATTGAAGTGCATGGTTTGGATTTTTTATCATTAAATTTGCATATTCACCAACAATATGAATCTGTTGAATTTTGTGTTGGTAGAATGTTTTTAACATTTGATAATCATTTTGCTTGAATTGTATTTTATTATCTTGCACTAATCGTTTAATAGTCATACCAGCATAAGTAACCAAGAAACCACCATCTAATTTAAGTGAATCAATTTTTAATAAGTATAATAATGCATTCTCAATTTCACGATAATCTGCATCTTCGTGAAATAACGAAATTTCGTTGTTATAATTTTTCTTTAATTCCAAGACCGAAAACATTACAGGGGTTTCATCCGACGAATACTCCATTCCCCCTGTTTGCGTAGATTTCTGATCTTGGCGTAATGCCCAATTTACAATTTGTTTCTTTTGGTTTTCGTGAGATAAAAGGAATAAATATCTAATCACATTTTTAGCAATATCATTACGTTTTTTTATTTGACTTTCAAATTCGGTATATGGAACTTTTAGTTTTATCCAACGATTTTCTTGGTTATCAATTTCTTTTTCAATCAATCCGTTAATTGTCCAATAGTAGATAATTGTCTTTAAAATTTTTATCGTTGAATATTCAATACCTGATTTAATTGCCTTATCATTGATTTCTTTATAATTAATTGAACTAACTATGCTTTGCTCAGCAAACAATTCGGCTAATAAGAAATTTTCAATTTTGATATAACGATCCAAAATATTTAACGATTTATTTTCTGAATCTGAACTTTTAATTCTTGCTGACAAATCTTTATCATCAGCTAATATATTAAGTTCTCTTAAAATATTAACATATTTAATTACATCTTTAACTTTCATTGAAAGCAAATCGGCAATATAATCAACACGAGTTTCCGTTGATATTGATGAATCATCTTGATTTACTGGCTTATTAATGTTTTTCTGTGTAAATAGCTTACTTAAGATCCTTCTTGATGAAATCTTATCTGCTTCATTGAGTAATGGTGAATTTTGGATAATTTGATATGAATCAATCATACTTTTACGAATAATACTCGTAGCATAAACTCGTGGAACGTTAAAACCTCTTTCGATATATCCAGCATACTCTAAAGTAGCCAAAGCTGTTCTGACGCGTGTTTCAAGTTCTTTTCCATCTTCGCTCCATCCAGCCTGTCTAGCGATTTCTAATGCTGTCTTTGAAATAGTTTTCTTATCTTTTGTTAAAAATTTAATTGCACGCCAAATTTCACGAACTTCATCAATAGTTAGCCGAGTTTGATTTAAAAGTGTAAAATGTTTATCCAAATCATTATTATTAAATAAGACAAAACATTCAGCTTCATCTTTTTCATTTCTTCCAGCCCTTCCAGCTTCTTGTACATAATCCTCCAATGAACTTGAAATATCATAGTGTACAACTAATTTTACATCACTTTTATCAACCCCCATTCCGAAAGCTGAAGTCGCAACAATAACTTGAATTTCGTTTTCTATGAATGCATTTTGAGTTTCAATCTTGACATTTGGTTCCATTCGGCCATGAAATGGTAAAGCTGCGAACCCATCATTTTTTAACCTTTTAGCCAATTCAACCGCACGTTTTGTTCTTGATACATAAACAATCGTTGGACAATTACGAGATTCAATTAGCATTCGTAAACTTTGATATTTTTCATCCTCAGTTGCTTTGTGAATCACAGAATAATGTAAATTTTTTCTTGATGTGTTTGTTGTAAACAACTCTAATTCTAAATTTAATTTACCCTTAAAGTAACTAACAATATCATTAATAACTTTTTGCTTAGCGGTCGCAGTAAAACAAGAAACTGGAATGGTTTGAATAGATTTTTTCTTTTGACATAAGCGTTTAATAAAATCTCCAATAAACAAATAGTCAACACGGAAGTCCTGTCCCCAAGAAGAAAAACAATGCGCTTCATCAATTACAAACCTAGCGATATCTCTTGATAATAAAAGTTTTTCGATTGTTCTTGAGCGTAAAGATTCAGGAGAAATGTATAAAATACTAGCATCACCACTTAAAACACGCTCAATTGCACGGCTTCTTTCTAATGGACTTAATAATCCATTAATTGTAACAGCTTCGGCAATTCCTTTTCTTTCTAAATTATCAACCTGGTCTTTCATTAAAGATTGAAGTGGTGAAATTACCACAGTTAATGCTTTTGTTGTTTCCGCTGCAATTAAAGCTGGTAATTGAAAGGTTAATGATTTACCACCACCCGTAGGGAACACTGCTAATAAAGACTTTCCTTCAACCGCCGCTTTAACTGTTTTCTCTTGCAGTGGCTCACCATTGTATTTACGGAAATTGTCATACTTAAAATATTTTTTTAAATAACTTTGTAAATTAAAAGCATTCCGACAATATTCACATAAATAACAAGGCGTATTTCTTAAAACATTTATCACGTGTACAATTTGTGGATATTGGAAATATACCCACGACGGAGTTAATGATTTTTTATCTTTTGCATTAATAATTGCCAAAGCATATGCTAATTCAATTGGATAAGTATTTACTAAAGATTGAATATCAATATTCTCGCAAATTAACCCATGGAAAAAAGTTTTAATATCGTAACAAATATTATTTGATTTTGGAGTATTAACATAACTAAGAAAACCTGTAAAATGTGGATCCTTACTTAACAAGTACCCATAGATACCTTTCAATTGATAATCAAGTTTAAAAAAATTACTAATTTCATCATAAAATAATTCACTAGCCTTTTTAGAGTCGGCAACAGGATTATTTAATTCATCTTTTGTTAACTGCTCATCTTTTAATAATTTATGATATGGTCTAGTTGGAAATAATAATGGTGAAACATATAAAGTATCTATAAATATAAAACTGTCATTTTGATATTTAATTGCGTCTTGCACATATTTCAAATCGTGTTCAATAATGTTGTGTCCACAAAGATATTTTTTGTTGCCAATAAATTCTCTAAATTTAGACAATGAATTTTCGTGGAAAACACTTCCTGCTTTAATTGCCCCAATATCAAGCAATTTGGAACCATCACTTGTTGTTTCCGTGTCAAAAAAGATAACGTCATCCATTAGTGAAATTCTCCATTAACTATACAAAACATTATAACACATGGGAAAAAACTTTTCATATATATTTACCAAGAATTGGGTTTTCATTAATACAAATATATTTTGAGCCATCTAATACTTCTAAAACATTTCATAAAGAAACGTACAAATTTAAATATATCATATTATATGTTGTAATACTATAGGTCCATGATTAATACAAAAGGAGTTAAAATGTTTTGGATTAAGTTTTCATCCCTACTAAGTAATTTTTTACCTTTTGGAATATATATGTTGATTCTAAGTTTTACAGAAACTAACATTTTTGTTTTAAGAATCATCTTATCTATTGTTGTAATTATTCAAATAATTTTAGCTTTTACACTAACAATAAGCATTAAAAATGTAATAAAACATTACTCCTATAGTGATTCTGAATATAGAATTATTAGAATTTCACGAGATAGGACTTCTCCGTTAAATTTTTTTGTTACAAACATTTTCCCGCTAATAGCATTCGATTTTAATAACACAGGACTTATAGTTTTTACAATAATAATGATTTTTATTATTGCAATTCTATTTATTAGAAATAATTTATATCTATATAATCCATTTATAGAACTATTTAATTGGAAATTATATAATATAAAATTAGAAAAAAATGATGATAACAATAGCAATAATATTTTTTCAAAAACATATATTACGAATATCGTTGTACCAATAAACTCAACAATAAAAATTAAAGATTTTGAAGATGATATATGCTTCTAGTCAATAATTGCATTCCCAGGCGCATCATAAACTTGCTCCGTATTAACAAAATCTCTTTTATAATCATTACATAAAAATTTATTAATAATTTTTCGCTTTTCATTATTATCAAGTATCAATAAACCGGTACTATCTTTTTCGATATTATACTTCTTTAAAAAATTAACAACATTAGCATTGTTATTCTTTAATGAATTTAATTTAGTTTTATCAAAATTATTATAGCAGTAATAATTCTTACCAAAAGAAGAATATTCTTTAAGACTTTCAAATGAATCTTTTGTAAATATTCCTGATTTTGAAATTTCACTCATTGCTTCATTCATTTGCTCTCTCAAACTGTTTTCAAAACCAAATATAGATGTAATTGAATTACCAAAAAGGTAAACTTCTTTATTAAAAAGACATGCAGACAAAGACATTGGAAATTTCAAATTATACACTAACGAAGAAGTTTGTTCATCACTATCATTTATCATAAAAATAAACTTTGGAGTTTTAACATAAGGAATCCCTTTCGCGAATAAAAAGACATCCTGACTATTATATTTAATATGCACAACTATACAGTTTGCCACTTTCTTTATTTCAGAAAATTTTTGAACATTTGCTTTTGTAATTTTACAAACACAATCGTTTATTTTGGAAGAATAAGATGAATCTTGATTCAAATCCACATAATCAATTGTTGTTTTATTATTGCTAAAATTAAAAGGTTTTATTTCATTGCATTTACTAAGATTAGAATTAGCATTTGACAGAAGCGTTTTTGTATAAAGTTTAGCATCTTCCGTTTTTACGTTTATTCGATAACTGGGAAAGTTAAACTTATTTTCTTTTTTATCATATTTACTTGCAAAAGCATACACAGACACTTGCAAACTTGAATCAAAACCATTCACAATATCTTGTATTGTTTTTTCAATATATTTTTTTTAATTCATTAATATCCAACATTTATATTTCTCCTCTTTTGATTATATCATAAAATGATAAACACATTTTAGATCAAACTATAAATTTATTTACAAATACAAAATACAGCATACAAAGGTACAGATTTAATATTATTTTCAAAACCAAAGTTTTTGCCAGAAATACGAATTGCATACTTAGGTTTCATTGTCGATATGTACACATTCAAACTTTTGGAACGAGTGTTATCATTAGCTTTAACCTCAATCGGAATAATATCAACACCAATACGGGTAATAAAATCAATTTCGGCGTCAGATTTACTCGTCCAGTAATATAAATCAAATTCATTAGCGATTAACTGATTGTTCACATAATTTTCCGTTAAACCACCTTTAAAATCGTTAAAATCACTATTTGGATTTAAAACATCTTCAGGTAAAATTTTTTGAATAGCGCAACATAAACCAACATCATTCATGTAAAACTTAAAGTCATCCAAAGCCCGATAAGCTTCCAACGGTAATTTAACCTGCTCTAAACGATACAATTGACTAGCTATACCGACCGTACAAATCCATTTAATGCTTTGTTCGAAATCGCGAGAACGTCCACCTTTTTTCACATCTGAGTATTTAAATTTTTTATTTTCCTTAGCTAATTGCGTAGAAATATTTTCAAACACTAATTTTGTCTTCGGAACTTCTGTAGCACTATTGTATTTACTCATATCGTCAAAATACGATTCCAAAATCGCGCGCTGTTTAATTCTAACTAATTCATAGTTACCAGTACGCACAAAGACGTCCACTACTTCAGGCATACCCCCTACAAATAAATATTGACGATATAAGTTTAAAGCATCTTCATGAAACAATTTTGGTAATGGCTTATTTGTTTGGTAACTGCTTTTTATCTCATTAACTAAAACACTATAGTTATCATGTTGAGCTAATAAGAATTCTTCAAAATCAAGTGGTAACATGGTTTTGAATTGAACCTTACCCACAGGGAAAGAATATTGATTGCGATTAACTGCTATGCCTAACAATGACCCCGTAGCGATAATATGATACTCATTAGCACGTTCGTTAAAATATTTTAACGAAGTTAACGCTTCAGGACAAGCTTGAACCTCATCAAAAATAATTAAAGTATGTCCAGGAATAATTTCTTTTTTCTTATAATAACCAATTCGCTGCAAAATTGTTTTTGGTTCCAAAGTATCAAATAAACTTTTTAATTCTTTTTCCTCTTCAAAGTTGCAATACACGAAATTGTTATATTCATGCTTCCCGAATAAATTAACAATATAAGTTTTACCTACCTGTCTCGCACCCTGTAAAATCAATGGTTTACGTTCTGGGGATGCTTTCCATTCTAATAAAAATTGATAAATTTTCCTTTTAATTACTTCCATAATTAACTCCTGAAACCAATTATATCCTAAATAATGGAAAAATCAAGTGTTTTATGCCACTTTTTTGGAGATACCCGGGGCAATTTCTGCCATTTTTTTGGAGATAACTTACATTTTTACTATTTAGATTCAGATTAAACAGATAAACAAAAGTCAAATCAACTAACAACATTATAATTTTTAATTATTGTTTTCTACAATTAAGTCAAAGATTGGCTTAATATAAAAGAGCGACTGTCGCCCACCGCTTTTTATATTATATACTTTAATCAATAGGAAATATTTTATCTTAGTTTCCGTTTACCTCCTTTTCTAAATTTTTTGCTAAGTTCGTGAACGTATAATCGTATTCACGATATTCATAATTTTTAAAAACGAAATTAGGTTCGCGTTTTTGAGCTTCAGTATTAATATAAACCAACTCATTAATAAACAACGCATTATCAAGTCTTTCGTTAAAATCATCAAAATTTATCTCTTGAGCTTCTAAATACATATCCTGTTTATCATCAAAATTCATCGCTTGATAACAAATATCATATTTAGACACATACCCTAATGGATAAAAATAAAATTTTAAGTAAGTATTTAAAAGAATACATTTATCCAAAAGATTTGAAACATCGTCTTGATACGGCATATTATAGTTCGTCGCAATAATCCGAGTTTCACTTTGACGATAATTACTCGACATTGAATATGAAATATTTTCCTCATTGAAAAACCTTTCGATAAAATCAATAACAGCAGTATTGGTTACATTTTTTAACCTGATCAGAACCGAACCAACAAACCTTGATTTATTTTGAATTCCTTTCAGCTGTTTAAAAAAGCGAACACCTGAAGCCGAATCCATGAAATTAACTATATTGGGTTTTATTGGTTTTTGTCTTTCTTTTACATCACCATCAACTAACTCGATTTCATAATGATTTTCAACTTTAATGATTTCAAATTTTTTATCATTAGCTCTAAACACCGGAAATCGATCAGCTTTCTCATCATTTGTAAGAATATGACAACAAACCAAGTTATAATCTGCTGTTTTACCTCCCCTGCTTCGCGGCAAGATGTGATCCACATTCCAACCAAATTCACTATTACGATCGTCGTAAGCACCTTTTGCAATAATTCGTCCAGCAAAATCTTTTACTTTCGTTTCATTGCCAAAGGACTTATTCCAGAGTCGCATAGCGGTTTCCCTATTTAAATCCATAAATTTTTCTTTCATCTTCTTTTACACGAAAAAAAGATATTTAACCTCCTATGATTAAAGTCAGTGTCGGAAATCATGTGACCAATCATAGGGCGACCTATCGCTATAAACCTCAATGGGTAATCCTCTTAATAGCATTACAGAAGATTAATTGGTCAAACTTTCAAAAGAAAGCTGTCAGTTTCCTAAACTGCATATTTCTTTTATCACATATTCACAACAATGTCTACTAAAAACATCCTTCACGTCAACATCTTCATTTTAGTTTTGCTCATCATACAAAACCAAACCAATAGGGTCGCAAAACTTAGCCCAACAAAAAAAACAAACCCCGACAATAGTCAGGGTTCGTCTCAGTCTCATATGGGACAGGTCGCAGTGTGACGTGTCACCCATTTTATCCATTAAAATCCGACACTACCTTTTATCACATTTAAGCCAGCTATTCTCATTCAAATACACACAACCAGTACTGAATAAACCAAAACCTTTTCATAGGCAACACTAATAAAAATTTATTTTACATTCGATTTGATATTTCATTTTCTAATTCTTCTTTTGATAATTCATTCATCGTTCTTATTGTGTGATCTTCTAATTTTCCTTTTTTCAGCGAGGCCAACGATAAAACAGCTATTTTATAATAATAAAAATTACCTAAGCTATCTTCAGCTTCCAAATAAATTTTTTCAGGATTATTAAAAAGGAATTCAAAAACAACAACTCTTTTTGGCAATACTATTGTGTTTCCCGTTAAATTAAACCATTTATTATCATGGAAAATTTTATTTAATTTAAATACTGAACAATCAGAATTATCAATTAAAAATCTGGTTTTTAATTTATAAATATCATTATATTCCTCATCTGAAAAACAAGTTTTCATCCCTGACAAAATTTTAGGTTCTTCTAAAATTAAACTATAATCGAAAATAGGTTTTGCCTTTTTGATTTCTTTTTTTTCTTCTTCTTGTTTTGCGCTTTTGATAGTCCAAGCAACACCCCCAAGTGTTAATCCACCACCAACAATTGCAGAAAAAATAGTAATGAGTGAATTAAAAATTGTATTATTATCAGTACCATAACTTGCAAATACAATTGTTACATAACCAATAACAACAAAAGCTATACATAATAGAATTACAACATTCAACTTATTTTTTAAACAAAACACGCTATAAAATGTAGTATACAAAATATATACTTCTAAAAAGAAAATTCCAATGCAATAAACTATATTTCCATAAGATGAATTATCGTTATAATACAAAAAATAAGCATAAATAAAAAATACGAACGATACAACTAATGGCCAAACAATTTCGACTTTAATTATTTTTTTAAATGAAGTGAACAAGACAAACGCAACCCAAACTGTAAATAAAATTGCTATTGTTATTTTTAGCGCAAAATTAAATCCAGTATATTTAAAGTTTTCTTCTAAAAATGTTAAAAACATTAAAACCAAAGATGGAATTATAAAATATAAATAAATTTTATCAGATGACTGATTTAATTTTTCAAAAAAATTAAACTTTTGCTTTGGCTTTTCTTCTTCCTTGATTGTATTTTTCTTCTTCATAGTTGTTAAACTATAACATTTAACCTAATATTCAAACAAATATTTTGTGAATAAAGCGTTATTAAAACCTCACTACTCTTGGAGTCGCCGAGAATGAATAAAAAGTTGCTGTTGCGTTTTCAAAATACAAAACAGCAGTATTGCCATCGTCTTCGTTATACATTCCACGAAGATTTGAATAAGCATCCAACATCGACTTTCTTACTTCTCTTCTATCATCGTGAACAAGTTTTCCAGAAAGTCTAATCCACTCTCCATTGATAAAACCAGAAATCTCTACATTTGGATTTGCCATGATTTGTTTGAAAACATCTTTACTTTTCCCTGTTTGGATGTAAAGTTTATTCTCAAATATATGTGCAGTTCCGAATGGACGAACCCTTGGTTGATTTCCGTCAACTGTTGCTAAATAATAAACTCCGCATTTCTTTAAAAATTCACATACTTCTTTCATTTCTTCTCCTTTGTGATTTTTTAAGCCGCAATACTTATTCCTTGAACATATTTATCTACAAGTAACGAAAGTATTAAATTTGTTTTAGCAATAAACATTTCCCTATCATAAGATTCAGGTAAATCACTATCTAATGAATTTTCAATGGCTGATTTAACCATTGATACAGTTCTATCGTCTTTGTACCAATCCACAACTAATAATGATTTTCTTTCGGTTACCAATTTATTAAATAAGTTCTTAGCTGCCAGTTTAACCTTCTGCTCTTCCGCTAAAGTAAGTTTCTTTCCTTTTACAAGCAAATCGTATATTTCCAATTCGCTTTCGGTCAAACCTTCCAATGAAGGTCTCTCTTGTTCTTTTTGAAGTTCCTCAACTAGTTTTAACAATTGTTCATAGTAATCTTCGTTTTCAGTTCCGCCCGCATTGTATCTATCAATAATACCCTTATATCTTTCAGCAAATCTAATTCTGGTTTGATTTTTATTAATCATTTGTTGCAGGACAGAATCAATATATTCTTTTAAAGCATTTACTTCAATTGCCTTATAAGGAGCTTCTTTAATTCTCTTTTTAATATCACTTACATCAAGTTTTGTTAAATCAATTACCTTTGAACCTTTAATAACATATTCTTGTTCATCAACTGCA
This sequence comes from uncultured Clostridia bacterium, assembly GCA_946630785.1. GTDB lineage: Bacteria > Bacillota > Clostridia > Christensenellales > UBA1242 > RGIG8050. The sequence goes on from CAMOZC010000004.1 coordinate 34,301, forward strand.
TCCTGGGCTGTAACTGAGCTATCAAGAATTTGTTGCATTTTACATCTAGCTCTATCTATTTTCTCATCATCAATTAAGTTGTAGAATAAACCATTAATATAATTAATTGGTGCAAATTTTTCATTCTCCCAACCCTTCTCAAAAATTTCTGGTTTAGATGCTTCATACAAATTTATCATTGTATTAGAAAGAACTTTAAATTTATCTTTATCGGCATCTTTTTCAATTATCGTATCATAAGCTTTACGCAACATTTCAAGTTGATCGAAAGTATCATTCTCTTCAAGAATCTTATTTAAATCGATGTTTAAATTAGATAAGAAATTAGATGTTTCATCAATAACTGAATCTAAATTACCAATTAAATTATCAATGTCTTTAATTGGCATTTGGTCTTTTTCATTTTCCGGTAAAGCATAATCTTTCAATGCCTCTCGCATATATTTAAACACATTGACATAGTCAACAATAATACCACAAGGTTTATTTGGATAAACCCTATTTGCTCTTGCAATCGCTTGCATAAGAGTATGAGATTTCATTGGTTTATCTAAATAAAGTGTTGAAAGGTTTTTAACATCAAACCCGGTTAACCACATTGAACAAACGAAGACTAGCTGTAAATGATTATTGGGGTCTTTAAATTGGTCCTCAATATCTTTACCATCTTGATCAATAAAATTCATTCGTTCTCTATGCTTCTGAATATCTAATCCTAATTTAGTAAATTTATCGTCATTTCCATCATCTGAAATTACAACCGCCATTTCGACAGAATTCATATAGTCAATAATTTTTGTAATGTTATCACGCTCTTCTTTTGTTTGCGCATTGTTTCTTTGCTGAATAAAATTCTGTTTTTCCTTAGCCCAATAATATTGGACTTTGTCGTACATTTTAACAGTAGTAAATTTATCAACAGAAACAACAAGTCCTTTACCAAGGAATCCCCTACGCGGGAAATGATGAGCAATATCTTTCGCAATTTTATCCAACCTACTTTCACGCTTAATAACTTCTAGAATTTTAGATTGCGAATTTTCTAAAAGTCGTGATTCGGCTTCATTTAAGTTCTCTTGTTCAATTATATCAACAATATCATCATCCAAGAAATTATTCTCAAGACCTACTTCAGGAACCCTTCTCGAATAAAAAAGTGGCACTGTTGAACCATCGGCAACTGATTGAGCAAAATTATATTCAGAAACATAATCACCAAACCATTGATTGGTTAAACGCTTTGAACCTAAAAGTGGCGTACCTGTAAATGCGACAAAATTAGCATTAGGCAAACCAGTTCTCATATTTTCTGCTAAATCTTTATATTGAGTACGATGTGCTTCATCAACCAAAACAATAATGTCGTTTCTTGTCGAAAGTACTGGATATTTCTTTGTTTTATCATATCTAAACTTGTGAATTAATGTAAAAATAAATTCTTTGTTTTGCCCTAGGAATGTCCTTAATTGTTCACTGTCTTTTGGTTGAGATTCATCTTCATTTAAAATAACTTCTGTTCTTGCAAAATTCTTATGAATTTGTGTATCCAAATCCTCTCGATCTGTAACAATCAAGAATGTAAAGTTACCGTGAGTCTTTCTCTTAACCTTTCTTGCAAACATAACCATTGAATAGGATTTTCCACTACCCTGTGTATGCCAAAACACACCAAGCTTTCCTTGCAACTTTTCGCGGTTGTTAAAAGAATTCATTAAATTATTAACACCAATAAACTGGTGATTTTTAGCAATAATTTTAATTCGCTTGTTTTCAAAGATGATAAAGTTCTCAATGTAATCAATCAGCTTATCCTTCTTAAATAAACCGTTAATTAAATATTTAATTGAAATTCCCTCTTCTTCAATTTGTTTGCGATCAATCTTTTCATTTTCACTTTCTTTTAACCATTCAAAATAATTTTCATAACCAGCATTAAATGCTCCCATTCGTGTTTCTAAACCATTTGATAAAACACAAATTTGGTTAAAAGCAAAAAGATTGGGAATATCTTGTATATATGATTTTAAATTTTTATTATAAGCTTCTTCAACTTTAACAATGCTATTTTTTAATTCAATAAAAACGAGTGGCAAGCCGTTAACAAAAATCAAAACATCTGGACGACGATAATTATATCGACCTTGAATCCACATTTGTGATACAGCGGTAAAAGTGTTGTTATTAGGATTATCAAAATCAATTAGCTTGATAAAATCAAAGTCATCCTTACCATTTCGTTTAACATTTATTTTAATATTTTCACGGAGTTTTTTATAAAGTTTATAATTCGTATCCACTAAATCAGCATCGGAAAAATCAAGTGTTAATTTTCTAATTTCGCTATCAATCATCTCGTGAGGAATACTAGGATTGATTCGATACAAAGATTCTTTTAATACATTTGGTAAAATACATTCTTTCTTTGATTGACGATGTGTTCCATCGTTCAAATCTTCTTTCATATCAGGAGAACTTGGGCAAACCAAAACATCATATCCGAAATCTTCCGATTTCAGCATCGCAAGCATTCTTTGCTCAATATCATCTTCCGAAATAAAGTTCTTCATACCGCCTCACTTCACTATACACTATTTTATAGTTTTAATAAAGTCCCTAAATTTTTTGATTATTTTATAATTATTAAAACAAACATCTCTATATTTATTATTTGAAGATAACTGCACAAATGATATTCCATCATTATTTATCCTGGTCAGTTCTTCTGGTACATCAGCAACACCACGT
>CAMOZC010000005.1 GCA_946630785.1 uncultured Clostridia bacterium
ACCTTGTAAAACATGAATATCAACACCAGGTTGGTTATCCGCTGCAGTTGAGAAGACTTGACTCTTCTTGGTAGGAATTGTCGTATTACGTTCAATCAATTTAGTACATACACCACCCAAAGTTTCAATACCCAAAGACAATGGTGTTACATCCAACAACAAAACATCCTTAACGTTACCAGTTAAAACACCACCTTGAATGGCAGCACCAATCGCAACGCATTCATCTGGGTTAACACCTTTAAATGGTTCTTTACCGGTCTTTTGTTTCAAAGCTTCAACAACGGCTGGAATACGGGTTGAACCACCAACCAAGATAACTTTAGCGATATCGTTAAATGTTAATTTAGCATCTTTCATACAAGCATCAACACATTTCATTGAACGGTCAATCAAGTCTTTTGTCATGTCATCAAATTTAGCACGAGTCAAATCAAATTCTAAGTGTTTTGGACCATTTGCATCAGCGGTAATGTAAGCTTCGCTAATCGTAGTTTTAGTCATACCACTTAAATCAATCTTAGCTTTTTCGGCAGCTTGTTTCAAACGTTGCATTGCCATTTTATCTTTACTTAAATCAATGCCATTCTTAGCTTTGAAATCGTCAACCAATAAATTAATAATACGTTGATCAAAATCATCACCACCCAAGTGGGTATCACCATTGGTTGCCAAAACTTCAAAGACACCGTCGGCTAAATCCAAAATTGAAACATCGAAGGTACCACCACCCAAGTCATAAACCAAAACTTTTTCGTTCTTGCTACCATCTTTATCCAAACCATATGCCAAAGCGGCTGCGGTTGGTTCGTTAATGATACGCATAACTTCCAAGCCAGCAATCTTACCAGCATCCTTAGTTGCTTGACGTTGGCTATCGTTAAAGTAAGCCGGAACAGTAATAACTGCCTTGGTTACTTTTGCACCCAAATATGCTTCGGCATCATTTTTTAATTTGGTTAAAATCATCGCAGAAATTTCCTGTGGAGTGTATTTTTTACCACCCATCGAAACTTTTTCTGCAGTACCCATTTTACGTTTAATTGAAATGATTGTATCTTCAGCGTTAGAAACGGCTTGACGTTTCGCAACTTGACCAACGATACGTTCACCGGCTTTGGTGACACCAACTACTGATGGAGTTGTACGACCACCCTCACTGTTGGCGATAACGACAGGTTCACTGCCTTCAATTACTGAGACACAACTGTTTGTTGTTCCCAAGTCAATACCAATAATTTTATTTGTTGTTTGCATTTTTTTACTCCCTTTTATTTTTATGTTTTATATATGTGCTTTTAGATAATTTTCTTTTTATCTATTATCTATTGCGCTCCAGAAACTTTTACCATCGCGGGTCTTAAGACGTGACCATGGAAGGTAAATCCCTTTTGCCATTCCTCCAAAATTTGATCTGGAGCCACACCATCCACTTTTTCCACCGCCACTGCATTGTGCAATTTAGGATCAAAGGGTTGGTCTTTGGTGACAATTGGTTCAATTCCCAATTTTTGGAATAGGTCGTCCATTTTTTTGCGAATAATTTCAAACCCTGCCAAATCGGCCGGATCGGCAATTTTTTTACCGGCTTCCACAACTCCGTCATAAATTGGCAATAACAAATTGATGACATAAGTTTGACCATCTTGGAAAGCAGCAGTTACAGCATTTTGATTGCGACGTTTGTAGTTTTCAAATTCCGCTTTTTGGTATTTAGCCAAATCCAAATTTGCTTTTGCTTTTGCTTCCAAATCAGCAATTAACTTTTCTGTTTCCGACAAAGTATCAGCTGTTTTGTTTTCGGTTGCCGATTGCGATTCAGTTTTCTCTTTTTGTGAAGCAACGTTATTTTTTTCCTTCATCTTTCTTACCTCCTGTTTGATTTACCAATAAACGTTGTTCTTTGGTTTGAGATAACAACGCATACAAGGCAATGATTAACTGTTTATAATCAATGCGGTCTGGACCGACCAAGCCAATACTAGCAACGTTTTCACCGCAAATATTATAGTTAAACTTGATAATTGAACTATCCGCCAACAATTCATCATCAATTTCCGCACCAATAATCACTGTATCATCTGCGTCCAAAGCTTTACTCATTGTAGCATCATCACTTACCGCTTTGCTAATTTGACGCACACGTTCAATGTCATTGTATTCGGGAATCTCTAACAATTTAATGGTGTTCAAATTACGATTAATGTTGGTATTAATAAACTTTTCCAGTTGTTTGCTAATACCTTGGCACAATTCATCAAAGAACGACAAATCTTCACTAATCTTTTTCGCGATGCTTGATAAGTTTTCCAACATCTCACGCAAAGTTAAACCACGAACTTTAGTGTTTAATGCAGCACTTGCATCTTCCGCTTGTTTATCCGACAACGGCGTATTTGTGTGCAAAGTACCATTTAAACTTCCAGCGTTGGTTTTGATTAGAATCATCGTATCGCCTTCAACCAAAGGAACCAATGTAACATTTACCACATGTAATGTTGCAAATTTAGTTTTTACAACTACAGGGAAATTAAAAGCCGCCGAAATCTTTTCTGTCAAATCTTGTACGATATTTGGCAAGCTTTGCACACGTTCAGATACAGTATTAGCGGCAAACGATAATTCACCAGCCTTAATGTCCATCTCGCCTAAGATTTTATTTACATAGGCGCGATAACCCATCGTAGTTGGCACACGGCCACCACTGGTATGTACCTGACGCAAATAGCCCATTTGTTCCAAAGTCTTCAAGTCGTTACGAATTGTCGCTGATGATTTTGCAAAGTCGCCACGACTCGCTAACGTTCCCGAAGCAATTGGGGTCGCATTGCGAATGTACTCTTCCACACTAACCATTAACAAGTTCTCTAACCTACTTGACAATTTCGCCATTTGCTAGCATTCACCTCCTTGTACTGCTAATATTATATGCAATTTTTAGCAATGTCAACACTTTTTTGCCAATTTTTTTTATTCACAGTTTAACAACGCGTAGTACGCAGAGAATCCGCATCCAAATTCAAGTGCAAAGCTGGTAAAACATAACAGCCACCATCATGCACTGCCCGATAATCCATTTCACCATCTTCATCAATTTGCATAATTCCCGTTGAACAATCGCTATTCTGCAAAGCCGAACGCAACCAATATCTATATCCACAACACCTCTGTTCAGATTCAAATTGCCAAAGTACTAACTCAGTGTAACTTGGCAACCAAATGCAATCATACTTCCACATGTCATTACCAATTCGTTCAACATAATCACTTACTGCATTCCACTCTAAAATATTTCCACCAGCCGGAATACCCCAAGCCTCATTGAACAAATTACAATCATATGTCCACATTGCCAGTGCTGATTGTGTTTCTTGCCATTTGACCTCACTAGGTTTTACAATTGCATCAGTTACCGAATTTTCAATGTTACGCATAGTAAAAACCGCAAATTGGTTTTTTCTATCTTGTTGTACATTGATCAACGTATTAAAATCAGATGCATATTGACCACCATTATTCAAAGTCACCGCCCGCATATAACTAGTACCATACATATTGGCCGGATGAACCAAATCTGAAAGATCATATGCAGCCCAAGTTTGAAACTTAGAAAGTATTAATGCATCAGACAACATTATAGTTAAAATCGGAGTACGGCTTACATCATCTTCTTCACCAGTTAATGACAGACAACACACCTGCCATTCTAAGCCACCAAATGTAATAATAATATTTTGCCCTACATTTTTTTTATAATTCTTTTCACGAAAAAAATTTCCACCTTTCAAAGTTTTTGCAGCCTCATAAATATTTTGATACTCAGTGTTTTCTTCCCCCAATAATATATCATACAACAATTGCACATTTTCAGGATGATTATATAATTCTCCGATTTTAACAAAATATTCATTACCACGTGCATCAACACGAACCTCTTTATAGTCAATTAATAATGTAACCAAAATAACATTAAAAATAAGCACCACTGTTAAAACACAAGCAGGAATAATTTTATTATTAATCGTTGTACGAGAAATCACTAATTCAATTTTAGCCCAAGACAACAATCATATCAAGAGTTTTTAATACAAACCCCATTCGGCTAATTTTTCAAAGCCGCCAACTTTTTGTACATATTCACGTGCAACTTCCACAATCTCTGCATATGGTTTTCCATCAACGACCGCATCACCAATCGCACAAGATAATTCCACTGTTTTGCCAGTTTTTTGTGCCAGCAAGAAAGCATAAATATTAATACTTACATCAGCCTTAGACAAATCTTTACCGTGGATACCACCGCCAGTGACACTATGTCCCAGGTCACTACCTAATTTACGGTTTGTAGCACCTGTATCAACATCAGTTCCACCGGTCCAATCACCTAAAGGATTAACCACCGTCTGGTAACCAGCTTCGTTATAATATTTTTTTAAATCATCACTATCAGCATTACTTTGACAGATAACTAATTGTTTGCCATTTAAAACATATTTGCCATCATATGGATATTTTTCATAAATTTCATGCGCGATTTTTGAAAGGTCCTTTTCTTCCTTACTCAAAGGAACACCTTTGAAAATTCCATTATCGCCACAACGTAATCCCTCACTTTGATTTTTGGCCAAATACATATCCTGCGGAACAACCTTCAAACGCACTTTCAAATCACCAGCGATACGACGAACAATTGCTACAATCGCTTTACGACGTAACTTAACACTGGTTTCAATAATGATGGTACAAATACCGTGCCCCGCTAAAACCTCAACTGCGATACGCGGGTCTGCTGTTTGTTGATACGCTAAATCAACAATCGCACCAGCGATACAATCTGCCACTTTGTCCGGATGAGCCGGATTAACTTTTTCAATCATTTGTACCAATCCTTTTATTTACGTTTCCTTGTCTTTTTCTGTCGGGAATTTATCAATTTTCTTTTTGGTCGGGGTGGCGGGAATTGAACCCACTGCCTCTTGCACCCGAAACAAGCGCGATACCGATTCGCTACACCCCGTGTTATTACAACTTATCATAAATTGATTGACGAAGCAATAACTTTATGGAAAACTAAGGGTATTTTCATATTATTTTTTGGGGGAAAATAATTACGAATGAAACACTGGCTTAAAATCTTAACACTATCTTTTTTCTGTCTTATTACCACTGTTATTTTCATTTCTTGCGGACCAAATATCTCCGCCTCTAATGCTGATAATCTGGCATCTAATCATAAAATCCAGGACAATACTGTCATTTCAGACATTAATGATTCACAGCCTGAAATTGACGAACCTGTGGCTGAAACAAATCATCAAAATTTTGAAGATTCCGAACAGTCAGAAGAAATTTGTCATGAAGAAAATGACGAAATCCCCACTCTTACCAATGTACACCAACACCACTGCGAATGGCGTATAATAAAATCGGCAACATGTTCCGAACCTGGCCTAGAAGCCTATGTCTGTATCACATGTGGTGAGCACATCGACACGCGCGATATTGCTTTAATTCCACATCATTACATTGGAACAATTTCCAAACCCGCAACTTGTTGTTCTGATGGTGAAGAAATATTCACCTGCAAATATTGTCAGCATACTTATACCCAAATCATTCCTGCTGCAGGTGAACATGAATATGAAATTATTGAGACCATGTTACCGACCTGCGAACACGAAGGTTACCATCAATACAAATGTAAACATGGCGATGCCACTTACACTGAAACTATTCCTACCCTTGAACACGAAATTGACCCACAAACTAACCGTTGCGAATATTGCAAAAAATTATTAATTAAATCACCATTAAATGACCTGGCTTACTCTTATTGGTATTTAGAAAAAAATTTGACGATTTATTTCGAATCATACAATCCGACCGATAAAACCGGGACTTATATCTCTTATAGAATTACAATTAACGAAGATGATACGATTACCAAAAACAAGCAACAGCCTTTTAAAGGAACATACACTGTTAACGAGAATTCCATTTCATTTACTGATACATATTGCCTACATGAAGATAAAAACAATGAATACGAAATTCCAACTTTCACTTTAAACTACCAAGAAAAGCAAAACGACAACGGAGAAACTATCCATACATTAAACGGAACACCATTTTCGAAATCAAAATATGCGAATAGCACTTTAATTTTTGTAGGATATGAGTTATAATATAGCAATGAATTTAAAACAGATTATTGAAACAAACTTACAGACAATTGAACCGACCGCAACGATTTCGGTTAGTGAAAAAGCGGATTTTCAATGTAACACCGCTTTTGCCCTGGCAAAACAAGAACATAAAAACCCCGCCGAAATCGCCAACCATATTGCGACATCATGGAATCAACAATATGCTGATATCGCAGACGCCTCCACCATCGGCGGGTTTATTAATTTCAAAGTAACCGACCAACAACTAAGTGAAATTGCTCAATTTGTTATCAACAAAAAACTGTTACCATTAGCCCAACAAAAACCACGTACCGTTTTCTTTGATTACGGTGGCGCCAACATTGCTAAAGAGTTACACATTGGACATTTACGCTCCCCAATTATCGGCGAAGCGTTAAAGCGCGTTTTTCAAGCCTTTGGACACCATACCATTGCCGGTGTCTATTTAGGCGATTGGGGCTTACAAATGGGACTAGTTATTGCTTCGATTATGGAACAAGGAATTGACGTCAATGACGTAACATTATCAATGCTTGGTGAAATTTACCCAGCAGCATCCAAACGTAAAGATGTTGACAAAGAATTTTATGAACGTGCCGCCACGGTAACCACAAAATTACAAAACTTAGAAGAACCATATTATGGCATGTGGAAAGTTTTACGTGCTTTATCGGTTAACCAAATTCAAAAAAACTACCAAAAGTTAAATTGTACTTTTGACATCTACGATGGTGAAAGTACTTATCAACCAAACGTAAAAAAAGTACTTGAACTACTGCAAAAACAAAACTTATTAGAAAAATCCCAAGGGGCTTTAATTGTTAACGTAGCTAAACCAGAAGACCAAAAGCCCATGCCACCTGTCATTGTACAAAAGCAAAACGGAGGTGACTTATATGCCACTTCGGATATTGCTGCAATTTATACACGCACGCAACAATACCATCCCGACCAATTCGTTTATATTACTGACGCACGTCAAAAACTACACTTTGAACAAATCTTCCGTGTTGCGCGCATGGGTAATTTAGTTCCTGAAACCACTACACTGACCCACGTCGGTTATGGCACCATTAACGGCACAGATGGCAAACCGTTCAAAACTCGTGCAGGTGGCACGATTAAATTAGAAGATATCATGGACACGGTTGCTAACGCGACAACCGAATTCGCAGTTGGTCTTTCCGCAATTAAATTTGCCGACTTAATTAACCAAGTACATAAAGACTATGTTTTTGACTTACAAAAATGTATTTCTTTTGAAGGCAAGACCGGACCCTACATTTTATATACTATTGTCAGAATCAACGCCATTTTCAATAAAGCTGGTAAGTTTAATTGTAACTTCACCAACTTGCCTAAATACATGTCAGATTCAGTACGCAAAGTCATTATCAATGTTATTAAGCTGGCTGAAGCCTATAACGTTGCCTTAAACACATTATCATTAAATTCAATCGCCGATGCTATTTACAACTTGGCAAACAGTTTCACTGCCTTCTATACTGAACATAACATTATTCACGAAACCGACCAGTCTAAAAAAGAATTATACCTATCAATCGCTCAGTTAACAAAAACAGCCCTTGAAATCGGGCTGCATACGTTAGCAATTGATACCGTCGAAAAAATGTAATTAATTAAAGAAACTTTTTAAACTCACTGTCCACAATCGTTATTTTGTGTTCGTTTTTATATTCTTTTAATTTAAGAGTACGATAATTAGAATAATCACGCGTGAAATAACTATCAACCAAAGTATCAAACTTGGTACGTTTGCCATAAGAAGTCAAACTTGCAAACAAGGTATCAGCATAATTAGAACTTAATGATTCAGCAATACCCGTATAGATAAATTCACTGATATCGCGGGTGTACATAATAATGTGGGCACCGTACTCTGACCAAACCAAACCAGAAATCTCACCCTTATGACCATTTTCAAATAATTCCAAACTAGCGTTGGTGAAAGATTCAACCATGGTATTATTTTCTTTTGTGCTACTCATTAAATATTCATATTGTGGTTTAGATTCAGAACTCAATTGATCTAAATTCTGCATACCAGGGTCAGAATTGTATTGATTGATATATTCACGGAAAATGTGATATTTTTCTTCCAACGAATCGGCTTTACCCAGTGCGGTTTGTAATTCCAACAAGATGTCATATGCCGTTACACCATCACTTTTGGTTTCAGCATATAAGTCGTTCAAAGCACTGTCTGTGTCAGCCGATGGGTCCTTATCGTTTTGAATACGTTTATATTCGGCTTTTTGCTCTTCAGTAAAGCCAATCAAAATATGGCTTACGTTGAATAATTTATTCGCAACATCTTGTGGGATGTAGTAAACATCCGCCAAGCCAGACTTCATCAAACTTTCTTCTAAATCTGATTTTGGGAAATTCTTTTGATTGTTAATGGCATCCGTAACTTTTTGTTGATAATATTCAATAGCTTTATTTGCGATATTGGTAGCTACAACACGACCTGGTGATTTTTCACCAGCGTCTTGATTAATCGAATCACACCATGCTGCAAAATTACGGCTGCGGTTCAAATAAGCATCCCATGCTTGAACTGCTTCATTACCAGATAAATTGGTTAATCCCAAATTATAAGCCACACTAATACGTTCCGTCAAAATCGAAGTTTTATTTGATTCATACATCCGTTCAATTTCGCGATTAATAACAGCACGTTCAGCTTTGGTTAAATATTTAAAATATTCATTGCCTGGCATTAAATAATCACGTTCCGGAGTTTTTAATTGAGTGAAACCTTTTTCTAAAGATTGCAAGTTACGTAAAATTTTAGAAACAGCTTGTTTAATGTTTTTTGCTGAAGCCCCGCCAATTTCGGCAGGTGCATAATATTCATAATCACTTAATGCTAAGGTACCTGTACCATCTTCATCAACATAACTGGACAAATCCAAAGTGAAGACACGTTCACCATTTTCATAACCAATTAAAATACTTGGCTCATAAGGTTTATCAACCTCATCGTCTTTTTCTTCGTCGTCTTTTTTATCTTTATCTTCCTTTCCTAAGGCATCATAAACATAAGAACGGATGGTGTTGTCTAATGTTTTATAAGCAGATTGCAAAGCTAACGCTTTTTCAGAATCACGCAAATCGCCAAACAATTCAATTGAATGTTTTTCCAAAATTTTACTATTCATCAATGAATTTGCAATGTATTTTAACAAATCTTCTTGTGAAGAATAGTAACTAGCATATTGATAACCCCATTGCAAATAGGCATTATACAATTCCTGACGTGAAACCGAAATGTCGTCATTCGCGGCCGTCAACACTTTTACCTTATCACTATATTTTTTATCTAAATCCGTTGCAAACAAAGAACAGGCGGAAAAACTGATTGTTACCACCAAAATCAAAGCCAATGTTGCTAATCTTGTCCAAATCTTACGCATAAACATTTATAATTATAAACCAAATCAATCAAAAGTTACAATGAAATTTTTTAACTCAACTTAATCGTTAATTATTAAAGTTCTCTTTCCACGGCGTCAATAATTTCTTGACGATATTCTTCCCTGCGGTATTGTTGATATTCAGCATCATGCCAGTGTTTTTTCTGTAAAGCATTAACCGCCATATTGTTAGTTTTTGTCATTGCCACAGCCACTTCTATTTTATTATCGTTTACTAAATCATACATTTTACGACCAACATCATTACCATAAACAAAATCCTTTGCTAAAACTTCTAAATCATTGTTATTAACCATATCTTTAGCGTATTGAGCATGCAAATCAAAAATATCATTTGCCATTTCACATGTTGCCTTGCGTCCAGCCGGAGTTTTGTCATCCACTACTTCGTTTAGGTTTCTATAAACAGCACACCACGCCGCATTGGGGTTAAATGGTCGTCCATCAACTTCATCATCGACCAAATCCTGAATCAAATCATCTTGGTTATGTTCCTTGTCAATAATTTGCGCTTCAAATTTTGCATAAGTTTCTTTTTGATTAAAATCTGCCGTGTCTTTTTTTGGCATTTTATTTGCTAAAATATCTTCAGCAACTTTAACTCGGTTTCGTAAATACGACAAACGCTTATCGCTGGATATTTCTTCTTCCCCTGCCGGTCTTGTTTTCGCATCAAGATACTTCCAATGACTAATACGGCTTTTATCCAATAAAATACGGGCCTTGGTTTTGTTGTAAAATTCACCTGCCAAATTCAACACACCATTTTCATCTTTATAATCTGCAGGCATTTCCCCGTAATCAGTTTTCCATGGTTCTTCCATCTTTTTTACGGTATTTTGTTTCTCTGAATCTTTATAAGTTCCTTTTTCCGACATGATGCCTTGAATCAACCCAATTGACGGAATTGGTCCATAGATCTCACTTTGATAATAATTATAGCAACGATCAAACAAGGCTTTATAACCACGCCATGGGCCTTTCTTTCCTGATTTGATGGTAGCAATATCATGCTCGACATTTACTGTAACACCTTGCGACTTTAAATGTTTTAAACCTTGCTCACCAAGAATGGTACCAATTTTGTTTTCTTTCTTAACCTCGGCACTCGGTTCATTCGCCGTACATGTTTGTTCTACTGCACGAGTTTGAATAAACGCTTGTAATTGGGTTTTATCATTGCCAAGCGCCACCAAAACATCCCACATAATTAATTCATCAACTGGTTTCTTGGTTTTTTCATCAACAGGTATAATACCAGCCGCAGAACGTTTTTCTTTAAATTGTTTGGCACGCTCCATTAAACTACTATTAACAGATAAAACATTCATAACTTCGGATTTTTCGTCTATCGGACCATTCAGAAATGTTTCTGTCATGCGTTTATTTTGATGGAAACACGCCATAACCTGATCATATACTTCACCACGCAAATTTTCCGCATTATATTGATTATACAAAGAACCATACTTACTTTCATTAACGCGTCCCTGTACTAAAAGATCAAAATTCTTATCGGAATATTGGTTAGTTTCATCCTTTAACCATTGTTTAAATTTAGAATAGCGAATTTCATTCAAAAACAAACTTACCGCTCTTTTTTCCTCAACGGATAGTTTCTTATCGGACAATCCAGCCATTACCGTCTTTATGGTTTCTTCAATTACCAAGTCAATATTTCCGGAAACCTTGCCAGTTGGTAATTTTCCGCCTGGACCAACACCAGATGCCGTCAAATTACGCAATAACTGGTTACTCAAACCGTCACTAAATACTAAAACTTTTTTACCATTTTGCGAAGCGGTAGAATCCGGTAATATTTTTTTAATGGTTTGACGATCAACAGCGGTTTCATCTTTTATAAGATTCGGGGCTACCTCTTCTTCTGTCGCCGAAGCATCATTTTGTAATTGATGTAAAACCGCCAACTTAATACGTTCATAAATATCAGCGAATGTCGTATGAGAATCATCCAGCAAATTAACAATTGCTGTTTCAGTCAACTCAGGATGACGACCCTCTTCGTTCAATTTGGGCTCACGAATACCTAGTCCCTTTAAAGCATTAACCAAATATCTTTTTACATTTGCTGATAATACTACGTTTTCCATATTTAAATTATAACTTGTATCCAGTAAATTAGCAATATAATTAGCAATATTAATTTGACTTTTTCTACAAAAAAACAATATGCTTTATTATGTTAAACCAAATAAAAAATCCAGAAAATCTTAAGAAAATTCCTGCGAAGAATTTACCGGACTTATGTGAAGAAATTCGTCAAGTTCTTATACAGAAAATCAGTACCAATGGCGGACATCTTGCCCCGAACTTAGGGGTTGTTGAATTAACCACGGCACTACACTATGTTTTTAATGCACCAACAGATAAAATTGTCTTTGATGTTTCGCACCAAACTTACGTTCATAAAATGTTAACGGGACGTGCACAGGCTTTCACCGACCCCAAACATTATTTAGATGTCAACGGCTTTTCTAATCCTAAAGAAAGTCCTTACGATTTATTTACCATGGGTCATACTTCCACCTCTTTATCACTCGCCTGTGGTTTAGCCAAAGCCCGTGACCTTCAAAAACAAAAGCATCATGTGGTTGCCATTATCGGTGATGGTTCACTATCAGGAGGTCAAGCCTACGAAGGATTGAATAACATCGCCGAACAAGGTGGTAACATTATCATCATCGTTAATGACAACGAAATGTCAATCGCCGAAAACCATGGTGGCTACTACAAAAACTTAGAAAAACTGCGTGCCACTAACGGCAAAGCCGAAGATAACTTTTTCCGTGCTTTGGGTTTGGACTATATTTACGAACCCAACGGTAACGACGTTCACGCTTTAATTAAAGTCTTAGAAAAGGTTAAAAACTGCACCACCCCGACAGTTATTCACATTCATACCATTAAAGGATGTGGCTACGCCCCAGCCATGAAAAATCCGGAAAAATTTCATTACACTGCTCCTTTTGACCCCGCCACTGGAAAACACAAGTTTATTAATCAAACAGAAAACTATACTGATATTACTTACCAGTTTATTGAGAAACAAATGCAATCCGACCCAAAACTGGTTACAATTACTTCTGGTACACCGAACCCAACCGGTTTCGAACTTAATCGCCGCCAAAAAGCAGGTTTACAATTTGTTGACGTCGGTATTGCCGAAGAACATGCCGTCGCCTATGCCGCTGGGTTAGCTAAAGGTGGCGCACATCCAATTTATGGCGTCCAAGGTTCCTTCTTGCAACGCAGTTTTGACCAACTTCACCAGGATTTAGCCTTAGACAGCAATCCGGCGACTTTATTAGTCTTTGGCGACCACATTCACGGCATGGGTGGTTCAACCCACAATGGCTTTTATGACATCGTTCAATTGGGTAGTATTCCCAATTTATTATATTTAGCCCCCATCAGTAAACAAAGTTACTTGCAAATGTTAGACTGGGCAATCAACCAAACCGAACGTAGTGTTGCCATCCGCGTTCCTGACCAAGTTATTAATGACCCACTGTCCCTAAATAACAAATTTACAGCCAATTCCCGCATCGTCATTAATGGTAACGAAATTGCAATTATTGCCGTTGGCTCTGCATTTCCACTAGCTCAACAGGTTGTCGACACTCTTAATAAGAAAGGCATCCAACCAACACTGATTGACCCAATTTGTATTTCAGAACTAGATGAAAAACTCTTAACCAAGATTGCCAAAAATCATAGTTTAATAATCACGTTGGAAGAAGGTGCCCTTGCCGGTGGCTTTGGAGAAAAAATTGCATCGTTCTATGGCGATCAAAACATTAAAGTTCATAACTTTGGTTTTACAACCAGCCTAACCGCAGACTTTAAACCAAACACTTTCTTAAAACAAAATGGTTTCACCGTTGAAAATATTACTAATTACATTCTAAAGCATCGTTAATTAAATATTTTCTTGCTCTGCATTATATAACTTCGCTGCATAGGTGCCAACAGTGCATTTATGTAAACGTCTTTTATGCGTGTTCTGATAACGTACTTCATCAATTGATTTAGCCATCGCAACTTCTTGTTGATTTTCCGAATCATGCATTTGGCTATAAAGTTGATAATCACCATCACCCCAGGTTGGAGTAACACCATGATTTTGCAAAATTTCGACTACTTCCATTGCGTTCATGCCCAACTGCTCCAAAGTTGTAGCGGCTTTAACCTGTTCAATTTCCCTCTTCTTGTCTTCAATTTTCTTCTCAATTCCACTGGAAGTTACCATCGCATAAGTTTCATCTTCAGCGTGAACCAAACGACTCTCTAATACAGACTCTTTTTCTGGATAGTCCTTCAAGGTTTCCAAATTAGCTTTATATGCCAAGTATTCTTTACGTTTAGTAAAGCGGTCAAAAAACGAGTGTTCCTGACTTTGATATTCTTCCACCTTACGTTTTACGTAACGTAACAAATGCAATTGTCCATAAATTGTGTCACGTAAATCGTACATTGCTGCATATTCAATTTCTAATTTTTCCAGTTCGCGTTCTAATTCTTTAACTTTTAAGCACCGGGCTTCTTCAATCATAATAGCAGTGATTATAACACACGGAATTTTCTTTGTAAATAGATTACATTGTTCTATCGGCTTGCATTGTACGCGCCCGTAAGGCACTATTGATTACCATTTGTTCCGCAAATTCATAAATGGAAATACCGTTTTTTTGTCTAAATTCCGCACCATCAGCCTGCGCAACATTCTTTAACCTCATCACTTCTTCATTAGATAAAGGCATGCCTGCCTTGGCTAATTTTTCCACTAAAACCTCAACTTGACGATGATTAGCTATAATTGCATTCTGATTAATCAAATGAGGTTGGTTAAATAATTCACTTTGTTTAAACAAACCATTTAGAAGGTTATCAAAATCGCAACTGATAATATTTAACTGCGGACGCAAACGTTCAACATCAGCAGTTGATTGAATCAAATTATTTTCAGTTAGCATTTTCAAAACGCCAATCATCCTGTTAACACCAATCTTAAATTCTTCATCTTCTAAATCCGTTGAATTGCTATGCTGTAAAATTGGCAAATTTTCACGTTCGGCAAGCCGGTAAAACTGCTGTTCACTTTCATGGTCATCCCAGCCCCATGAACCAACCTTTTCCGCACGATAACCGAGTTGCGACAAAAACGGTGCCGCCAAGCCCTTGGCATTTTCATTTGTATAACCCAAAACATGAACATGTGGATTTAATTCTTTAACAGTATCAACCTCATTTGCTGGACATAAAATCCAAGCATTTGACGTCAAATCGATTCCGCCTCGCGTATAAGTATCGTTCGGCTCCATAGCACCAATCTTTTCATTTGGAATTTCGTCACATGGTTGCAAAATACAATAATGACAATTCTCCCAATTACCGAACATATGCGAAGATACTTCATCATTCATCGATAGATGAACCGTATTACGTTCCAATAAATAACGATACTCATACTCATTACCATCAAGTTCAATTTTTTCCGTACGTTCCACACCAGCTTCTTGAATTGTACTTAAACGACTATTTTCCGGCATAATGTCCATTTTATGCACCGCACATAAAGCGGCTTTACCTTTGGTTTCATACTCACGTGGTCGTTCAAAAATCACATTATCACTTTCATCCAATACCGGATTAACATCATGCGCTTCCAAATATTCCATTGCAACATCAGGCGCCATGCCAAGCTCCGCCAAAGTCATTGATCCTTGAATCTGATAAATTTCACCATTAATACTTTCAGCAAAAGCAATTTTTTGACCAATTCCACTATCAGCAACCGCATAACTAGCCTGCATTTCTGCCAACTCAATTTGTGTTGGTAAAACCGCCAATTTGTTTTGCAGACTGCGCATTTCACTTAAAGCTGTTTGGTATTTTTTATATTCAGCACGAGCTTTCGGACTAATCAAACGTTTAAATGTCGAAATGTTTTTACCACGAAAAGCCTTCATACCATTTTTTTCTTGCCATTCGTAATTCAAAAATTTACTTTCAAATTCTTCCATTTGCCTTTTTAAGGTATGGACTTCTTCGTACATAGCGTCTTTTTCTGCATACAAAGCCTGTAACTTTGCCTCAGCTTCCGCCAACCTTAATTTTTGAACATCCTTAAACATTTGTTTTAAAATAACAAATTTTCACAAAAAAGTAAAGACAATCTGGTGCGTCGTGAGGGAGTCGAACCCCCAACCGTTTGGTTCGAAGCCAAATACTCTATCCAGTTGAGCTAACGACGCAAACATAAATATACTAACAAAAAAAGCCTGCACTTGGCAAGGCTTTCCGTGTGTCAAAATTTTACATACTAATAATTAAGCCACTTTAGTTTTTTTATTTTTCATAACTGCACGCGCAATTACCGTAATTACCAACAGCAAAGCGGACAAACCAACCAAAGTATAAACGACGCGTCCAACCACACTGATGTTGGTGCCAAAGATTAATTGCATGACATCGACACCAAATAACCCTGCGATTAGATAATTCATACCTCCAACCAACAAGATTACAAATGCTACGACATCCACAACTTTCATGACTTTATTCATATTTTCACCCCTAAATCTAGATTGCTCCGCTTTACCTGTTTTTATACAAAAAAAATTTACAATCTGATTTGGTCGCGTAAATGCTTATGATAAGTAATCGCAAAACGATGAGCCTCATCCCGAATACGTTGCAACAGACGTAAGGCATAGTTATGGTGCGACAAAACGATGGGCTCATCTTGTGTCGTTGTAAAGACTAATTCAAAACGTTTAGCCAAAGATATATATGTAATTCCTTCAAGTTTCGGCACTGCTCCTAATTGCCCTTTACCACCATCAATTACAATAATATCTGGATACGTCCACTCTTTATGTTTCAACCGGCGTGTTAAGGTTTCATGCATGGATAAAAAATCATTGTTACCTAATCCGTGTTTGATACGGAAACGACGGTACTGACTTTTATCCGCTGCACCATCTATAAAAACCACCATTGAAGCGACGACATATTCCCCAGCCGTGTGTGATATATCGTAACATTCAATGCGGCGTGGCGTTTTTTTCATTTTTAGAATTTCCCCCAACTCGCGGCAAGCACCTAAAGTAAAAGCATTAGCATCTTCAGCCGTGGTTTGGATACGAGTACGATTGCGTAACCTGGCTACCATTTGTAAAACGTTACGATAAGCAATGGCTAATTCAAATTGTTGCATCGCGCTAGCCTGTTGCATTCGGTTAGTCATTACTTCGACCACTTCATCATAACACTTACCCGATAGAAATTCCGCCGCTTTTACTGGATCATCGTGATAAATACTACGAATAATATCCATTAGATATTTAACATAAATCCCATTAAAATATGGTCCATAGATTTGACCTTCCCCACGGTTCGTACGGACAACTTGAATTTTTCCATCCGGTGTGATTTGAATATAAGGAAATTTTTTGTCATCTTTTAAAAGTATGTTGTATTTTGGCTGATGTTTATGGATTAAATTTGCCTCCAAAAAAAGCGCATCGTTTTCCGTATTAACAGTAAACCATTCTAAATCGGCGATATGCGCCACCATAGCGGTTACTTTGGCATCGTGTGCACCGATAAAATATGAAGACACACGATTTTTTAAATTCTTAGCTTTGCCAATGTAAATAATAGTTCCGCTTACATCTTTCATGACGTAAACGCCGGGGTCTTTCGGCAAGGTTTTTAACTTTTCCTTAATATTTATCATTGTCATTTGGCTATAAATAGTATATCCTATAATCTATGAATAACCAACAACCTAAAAAAAAGAAATTCAATTGGTGGTGGCTGGTCATCGGGTTAATCGCAATCTTCTTACTGGTTAACTTAACCATGCCATCTAAAAATTTACAATCAGTCAGTCTAACACAATTACGTGATGACGCTGCGGTCAAATACGACCAAGCTAATGGCGAATATGTCATTGATACAACATTGGAGAACAAAATTTATGGTGCTTACAAGGTTGATAGTACTTATTATCTACTTTATCTTGAAAATGCCAACGCCTTAAACAATAACGAAAAGAAATCAATTATTGACAATCCTGCCAACATAAAAAACTACGCCAACGCCGTTGTTTACGATACAACCGGTACAGCTATGCGCATCTTATTAACCAACCCTAATATTGTTGTTGACTCTGGTGCAGCACCAAGCAGTTGGACCGAATGGATTATCCCAGTCATTTACATTGCCATGTTCTTGGGTGTTATTTGGTTCTTATGGCGTGGAACTGCGGGACGTAGTGGCTTAATGAACATGACACAAAACCGTGCGACCGTCGTTTTCAATGGACCAACCCGTTTCAGCGATGTTGCTGGTATTGACGAAGAAAAAGAACAGGTTGCCGAAATTGTTGACTTTTTACGTAATCCAAAAAAATACATCGAAATGGGCGCTCGTATTCCCAAAGGCGTTTTGCTAGTTGGTCAACCGGGTACTGGTAAAACTTTATTAGCTAAAGCTATTGCCGGAGAAGCTGGTGTCCCCTTCTTCTCTCTTTCTGGCAGTGACTTTTCTGAAATGTTGGTTGGTGTAGGTCCTGCCCGTATGCGCGATTTATTCGAACAAGCCAAAGCACATGCTCCAGCCATTATCTTCTTAGATGAATTAGATTCAATCGCCCGTATGCGTGGCGTCGGGGCTTCTGGGGTTGCTGAAGAAAACGAACAAACCTTAAACCAATTATTGGTTCAAATGGACGGTTTTTCTAAATCTGAAGGCGTCATTGTCTTGGCAGCAACCAACCGCCCTGACGTCTTAGACCCAGCCATCTTACGTCCAGGTCGTTTTGACCGTCAAATTATTGTACAAGTTCCAGACGTTGAAGGTCGTGAAAAAATCTTAAAGGTACACGCGCGTAATAAACCGATGGGTGAAGTTGATTTGAAACGTGTCGCACAAATTACCAGCGGTTTTACTGGTGCCGACTTGGAAAATTTATTAAACGAAAGTGCCATTATCGCTGCGAAAGACAACCGCAAAACAATTTCAATGCAAGATATTACTGAGGGAATTAATAAAGTTTTAATCGGACCTCAAAAGAAATCTCGTATCATTACTGACGAAGATAAACGCATTACCGCTTATCACGAATCTGGCCACGCAATTATTTCCAAAATTTTAATGCCAGAACAAACTGTTCAAGAAGTATCTATCATCCCGAGAGGTATGGCTGCTGGCTACACTTTAACCAATAATAAAAACGAAGAAAATCATCAAAGTTTAACCATGTTAAAAAATCGTTTAGCAATGTTACTTGGTGGACGCACTGCAGAAGAAATTTTCATCGGTGATATTTGCACTGGTGCTTCTAACGATATTAAGGTTGCTACCGAATTAGCCGAAAACATGGTTACCAAATGGGGTATGAGTAGCAAACTGGGACCACTGTATTACGGCAAAGAAAACGAAGTCGCATTACGCCTTTACAACCAAAAGAATTTAAGTGAATCCGTTCAAGCAACAATTGACTCCGAAGTAAGAGATTTAATTACCGAAGCACAAACCCGTTGTCAAAAGATCCTAAAAGACAATGCTGCTAAAGTTAAAGTCATGGCTGAATTACTGTTAGCCAACGAAACCATTTATCATGATGACATTAATTTAGTAATTGAAGGTAAATCAACTGAATTCATTAACAAAATCATGAATGAGCGTCGTGAACAACAAACTAAAACTGCCAATGACGAACGTACCAACGGATTATTGAATCAAATTGAACCCATGTTACAACGCTCACTTGAAATCGCTACTTTACATTTAGCCGAAAATCTAGTTACTGAAGAACACATGCAAAAATTACGTCAAAACTGTGAATTGGCTCGTGATTATGTCCGTCAAACTGGTAAGATTCCACCAATCCCGACCATTGATTTAGAATCGCTAGAAAAATATCCAAGTTTAGTTGTGGTAGAAAAAACCACCGCTGACACCAAAAAAGATACTGCAACCAAACCAGCAGTTGACGAAACTTCAAAGAACAATTCAGCCACGGTTAAAAAAGTAACGACCAAAAAGACGACAACAGTAAAAAAAGCAACCGCCAAGAAAACAACAAAGGAAACTGATAATGGAAACGGAAGCGACAAAAAAACTACGTCACACCCACAAGTACCCACTCATGAATAAACGTTTTACCAAAAATGATGCTGGCTTCACCTGCCAGCATTGTGGTCGCTATGTTCCGCCACTACTCTCTTCCTCTCGCGACCACTGTACTTTCTGTCTCTATTCATTGCATGTGGATATTAACCCCGGCGATCGCGCTAATCCCTGTCACGGTTTATTAGTTCCAATTGGCATCACACAAAACAGCAAAAAAGGTACTGTCATTAATTATCACTGCGACACTTGCGGTGAGTACCATAATAACAAAGCAGCACCAGACGATGATTTTGATGCGATTCTAGAACTTTCCCGCAACCCCATCAAATACCTCTATGGTACACCAAATAATAATTAATCCTTTAGAGTTATTAATTTTAAAACTAGCAAAAAAAATGACCCGTTTCTACGGGTCATTTTTAAGGCTCTTTTGGAGTTATAATACTTTTTCACATTCTTCTTGTTTGGACATACGAATTAAGTTATCAATATTTTTAACGCCACTTAATTTTAACAATTCAGGTGCAACTACAAATGCTTCTTGTTCAAACTTACTTTTGCTATCATAGAGATTAGTACATCTAAGTCTAATGCTACTTTCTGTACCATCACCTTTAGGATTAAGTAGTGGCGACAAATGGTCATAATTTACTACTTCCCATTTAACTGGCGTATTCTCGTAATACCTGTATTTGTTTTCTTTATCCCCAATATAAGTAGTAACATTATTTTTTTCTTTAAGATGATAATTTCTTTCACGCACTACACGTTTCCCGTTCGATAATCTAAATTCCGGCTGAATAGTATGCATATAGCAGGATTGGTTATAACGATAATAACTTCTACCAGTAGCTTTTGGCTCCATCAATTCTTCAACTTCCCAACTATCGATTTCAACGCGTTGCGGATAGAAACCAAATTCCATAACACGACGTTGATGGTAAAATTCATTGGCTTCTAGTACATAAGTCTTGGCAAAACCCTCGGAATGTTTACGTGCCTCAATGACATCCCAAGCATCTAATTCCAAATATAAACGTTGATAAGTACTACTGTTCAAAGGATGTTCTTCCTCTACAAGTTCCGAAGATTTAATAAAACTCCTTAAGTCCACATATTTTTGTTGTTTTTTGCCAGTAAGTTTAGCAATAAACTTATTTAATCTGTTTTGTTTCATAATAATTTTCCCCCCATTAATTAAAACCCAAATAACATATTGAAAAAGCGAATGCAATACTTACCAACAAAAAAAAATAAAAAATTTTTCAAAACAATAATTTGGCAGTTAAACGTGTACTTGTCTATATACAAATGGCGTCGCTTCGC
Source organism: uncultured Clostridia bacterium (assembly GCA_946630785.1). Lineage (GTDB taxonomy): Bacteria > Bacillota > Clostridia > Christensenellales > UBA1242 > RGIG8050. The sequence continues at coordinate 21,140 of CAMOZC010000005.1, forward strand.
TCCGCCAAAGCCAAGCACAAAAAAGTGCGTGCTTGTAAACAAGCGCACGCACTTTCCGCTAGTTTCAAAATGCGTTGACTTTATTTCAATTTTTATTAAAACAGATGGAACGATTTTATCGTTCCATCTTGATTTTGTTACAAATTTATTCTATATTATCATTTATTCAATTCATTATTTTAATTCGGAGGCGAACATGCAAAAATTAACCAAACAAGATTTTGCTACCATCAAAAAAGCTATCATCGACTTTAATAGTCTTGATGAACCAGAACAAGTCATACTGAAAACACAGATTGATGATATTTGGTGGAAACTTTATAATGAATACGCTACCCTTTGCAAAAAAGATTCTATCTGGATTAAAATGTATGACTACATTAAAGATTATGAACTGGTGACAAATTTCAACATGAAAGAACATTTCCGCAAATATGCTGGTTCGTTCAATTTTGAAGACCCCGAATTTAAAAATCAGATTTTTGAGTATGACCCAGAGTTACACATGCAAAGCATTCGTGCCTACAAGGGCATTAACACATACAAACAAAACATGGACGAGAAAATCAACAAACTAAGCCACAAAAAATTGGTTTTCAACAAAGGTGCCAAATTAAGAAATTTAAGAAACCAATTACGTGATCAAGAAGAACTCGCAGAAAATTACGCTAAATTAAAAAATCAAGAAGCCTTAAAGGATGACTATTTACTTAATCGCACGCAAACTTACGAAACATATAAAGCCGAAATTCAAAAGCTCAGTGAACAATATGCCAACACGGTAATTACCAAAGAGTTGAAAAACAGTCCTGGAATTGCCTGCTATGAACATGATGCTTACATTTCCAACAATGGTTATTATGCCGACAGTAGCATTTTGAATGAAGTTTGTAACAACATTCGCCACCAAGCTATGAACATGATTGTTACAGCCCATGAAGCTAAACACGAATCAAAAGGCAACGATGATTTAATCATCTAAAACAGAAAAGAGGAACACATGCAAAAATTAAACGAAAAAGATTACGCAAGAATTCAAAAAACCATTAACAAATATCATAAGTTAGGTATCACTTGGGAACCAGGAATTGAAGAAAAATTTGGTAAAGCTTATGGTGACATTTTTCAGCAATTTACTGAACGATGCCTAGACAATACCGATTGGCGCGAAGCCTACGACTTCATGAGTGATTATAAAAAAGTCACAAAATTTAACATGGATTCTAATTTTGAAATCACATTGGGTGACAGCGAATTTAAATACAAAGTTTTTAACGAAAACATCCATCGTGAATATGTTGATGCCTACGAACACATTGAAGGCTATAAGAAGAAATACAACGAAAAAATTGGCAAATTAGATAAAAAACGTTTCGTTGTTGGTAAAAAAATCCGTATCAATTATTTAAAGAACAAACTTCACACGCTTGAAAACGAAGCCAACTTGTACGCTTACTGGAAACAAAAAGATACCTTAAAGAATGATTATTTAGAAAATAAAACTGAAGAATATGTTGAGAAGAGAAACCAACTCAATCAAATTGAAAACATTATTGCGCGCGAATTAGCAATTGATGCCTTAAAACACAAATCAATTTTGGCTTACCGCGACATAGATTTTGTTCTAAGCCGTGAATGTGAAATTAACGGCTCAACTTACGAAGTTAATAGCAAAAATCTCAACGGTGTTATCAACGATTTTAGACACAAAATACTGGATACCACGGCAGACAACACTAACGACTTATCACGCTAAAAACATTTACAAGCCACGGAGGAACGATGCAAGAATTAACACAACAAGATTATTTAAAGATCAAAGCCACTATTGACGCCTACCAAAATAAATTCTTTTTAAGAAAAAAAGATTTACCAGCTGATGGTGTCTGGGAAAATGCTTGCAAAAAATACATTGAACTTTGCAACAACGACCCTGAATGGTCCAAACTTCGTGATTTGGTTAGAGAATACCAAAATCTGGCTAACTTTGACATGGAAAAGTATTTTGTTATTAACCATAAACTTCGCACCGCCATTATCGGCAACACTCACATCACCAACCGGTTTCAAATTAGACAATTAGAAAATTCACATTCGGTAATGCAAACCAGAAATGAAAACGCCATTCAACTCCAAAAATGGATTGATGTTGGTCTTGATAATCAAGAACTAACCAAGTATTTTACCGAACAAACCTATCTCAAAGAGCAACACCAAAAATATCAAAATACATATGAACACTTTGACGAATACAGCCAAGACATTAATGCAAAAATAAAACAACTCGACAGTAAACGGTTTGCCATCGGCAAAAAGACACGAATTAATCATTTAAAAAATGAATTACAACAACTGGAAACTATTGCAAACGATTACTCCGAATTGTTAGAAAAACAAAACATTTCGGAACAATATAAAAAGACCAACGATTATTTTAACTACTCAGATAACATGAAAAGACTGGAACGTATTTCCGAAAAACACGCCAACGAAGTAATCATTGAAGTTTTAAAAAATCGTCCTGAAATGATTCGCATGCTTGATTTTCACCAAAAAGAACTCGACCAAAAAATGTGCGGAGGACTTTTCACCGAAAAATATCCCTGTGCCGAAATCCTTTACGACACACTAAAGCAATTTAAACAAGCCGCCTTAAACATGACGACCGAAAATACCGAAGAAATTTCATATTAATTTGACACCGTATATTGACTTTTAACCAGGTCCTACCCTATACTAGGAAAATAAAAATTTGGAGGAAAACATGAAAAGATTAACTCAACAAGACTATGCTAAAATCAAAGAAGCTTTTAGCATTTATAGTAATTTAAATCCAAAAGATAAAGCCAACACGGACAAAATTTTAACAGCAAAATTAGGCGAAATTTATTCTGAAATCGCAGCGCGTTGCGAAAAAAATTGGGCATGGAATTTGTTGCATGAACATTTCAACAATCCGCAAAAAATCAGAACCTTCAATTTAAACCATTATTCTGAACGCGATTTCTGGAATTATGGTATTAAATTCACTGACTTTGAAAAAACTGAAAAAGAACACAACCAAAAACTCAGACATATTGACAATCAACGTTTTACCTTAGGCAAAAAAATCCAATTCAATCTTGAACAAAAGAAATTGGATAATATTGAAAAACAACTACTTGAAGGTGATGCATTTTGGCACATTCATGCAGCCAGTGTTTTGATGAATAAAGTCAGAGGTAAAAATCTTAACAAGGCCGAACGCCAAATCCGAGCTACACGCTTAATGCAAGAAAGCTTTGACAACACAACCAACTACATTACTAACGAAGTTCTGCACGAATCTGTTAAGCAAAATCCTTACTTGACTGTCGCTGATTTACACACACCAGACTTGGTGATAAAACAAAAAACCGCTACAGGTAAAACCGTTTGGATTGATACCGCTTATCTTAAAACCGTTTTAAGTAACATCAAAACTCAAGCCCTTGGTATTGATCAAGAAGTCGACATTCCTCAAATCAACCGACGCATGATTGATGACGAAAAAACCTATTCCCGCTAAAACAAAAAACCGCCACTTGGCGGTTTTTTATATAGATTAATTTTATTTACAAATATGCACCGCCAAATCAACGGTTTTAACACTATAACCCCATTCATTATCGTACCAAGCAAACAACTTAACGAAATGGTCGTTTAAGAAAATACTTGCTTTGGCATCAAAAATACAAGTATGTGGATTACCATTCAAATCACTGGACACCACTGGCACATCAGTATATTCCAAAACGCCTTTTAATTCGTGTTCACTAGCATCTTTAATGGCAGCACAAATTTCGGACTGGCTGGCTCCCTGTTTCAAAGTACAGGTCAAATCAACCAAAGAAACATTGGCAACTGGTACACGCAAACTGGTACCGGTTAATTTACCTTCAAGTTCTGGAATTACCAAAGCGACGGCTTTAGCAGCACCCGTAGTTGATGGAATCATGTTATCATAAGCAGCACGGCCTAAACGCCAGTTTTTCGCACTAGCCCCGTCAACCGTATTTTGAGTTGCGGTTACTGCGTGTACAGTAGTCATCAAACCATTTTCGATACCAAAACGGTCGTTGATAACCTTGCACAATGGCGCTAAACAGTTGGTCGTACATGACGCATTTGAAATAATCCTTTGACTGGGTTGATAGCTTTTTTCATTAACTCCCATCACATAAGTTGGAGTTTCTTTATCTTTCGCAGGAGCTGTAATAATTACTTTACCCGCACCTGCATTTAAATGTGCCTGACACTTTTCCGAACTGGTAAATACACCCGTTGCTTCACAAACAACATCAACACGATTCTTACCCCATGGAATGTTGATTGGGTCTTTTTCGGTGTAAAATTTAACAATCTGTCCATTGATAACCAAAGCATTTTGGTCGACATCAACTTTAATGTCAGCATTTAATTTGCCATGCACGGTATCATACGTCAACATATAGGCTGCATAATCCAAAGTCACGAACGGGTCATTAACCGCAACCACAGTTGCATCTTTACGTTGCAAAGTATTCCTTAAAATTAAACGTCCGATACGTCCAAAACCATTAATTCCAATTCTCATTTTATTTTTCTCCTTTCTATATGATTAACGATTTAAAATTGATTTAATCTCGTAAACAACTTCACCTTCGTAGTATTTAACTTTACCGATTCTGGCTAACAGCAAAGTCCGCATAAATGACATCAGAGCCAAAACAATACTAGCGAAACCACCAGTAAACAGAATCCAAATCAAAATTGGGTGCGCCACACGAACAAAAGCACAACCCAAAGTCAAGGCCACCATTGCCAATATCAAATACAAAACACCCCACCAGGTCGAAACCGAACTAACATGACCAGTTTTCTTGTATTGTGTATTACCACGACTTTGACGGCGCATTTGTTCCAACTTTGCTTTGGCCTCAGTTTCGGTATACTCACTGGCATACCAGAATTCTTTAGTTTCCCAACCAACCCAGTTATTCATGGTACGCATATACTTAGTTTTCGCTGGGTTATCACGCAAGATTGCCACGACATCGGCGGTATATAATTCAGTATTAACAATTCCATTAAAGTAACCATCTAAGACAAACAATTTACAAGCCAAGCGCGTCAAACGATCCGTAATTAAAGCCTTACGACGGCGCCAGCCAGTAAATTGACGATAACCATAAATAATTGGCACACCACTGTTTAGATGTTCTTGTACCATGTTTTCTAACAAACCGATTGGGTTTTGAATGTCAATTTCAGCAACCAAAACAATATCGCCCGCTGCAACACTTAAACCAGCCGTAACGGCCGCATGTTCTCCCGAACGTTCTGCCAAGGTTACGATACGAAAATTTTGATGCTGACGCGCGTATTCCAACATAATCAAGCGCGATTCATCTCTACTGCAATCATCAACAGCAATAATCTCCCATTGGTAATTATGCTTTGAACGGATATTTTCTAAATCGGCAATATACTTTGCTAAAACTTCACGTAATACTAATTGTTCGTTGTAAATCGGTAGTACTAACGAAATTTTCCCCATACCTATATGATACCCGTAAGCAGATTTTTAAGCAAATTATTTTTCACTTGGTAATACCTTGCCGAACCAAAACTAAAGTATTATAATGGGTTTTATGATTAACGTTTGGGCAAAAATTGTCATTGACCACAAAGTCAAACAAAGTGTGATTGTACCGGTTGATCCCGAAAATTTTTATGATGGCGTCACGCAAATTGCAGCCGCATTAAAAATTCCCACACCAATCATTACCCAAACCCAAATTGACCATTTTTTAGAATTTAATCTATTAAAATTAAAGCAACGTGACTTTATCGAAAGTATCCCCTTTGATATTTTGGAGTTTAATGCTATTATTGAGAAATGAAAACTATTGTCGGAATTGCAACACCTATTGGTTTTGGTGGAATTGGTATTGTGCGACTATCAGGTCAAAACGCACTTGCCATTACATCTAAAATGTTTAATCGTCCGTTAAAGCCGCGCCACGCTACTCTAGGAACAATCGTAGGTGAAAACTTTACTGATACTGCTTTGGTAATTTATTTTCCAGGTCCACACAGTTTTACCGGCGAAGACGTTGTTGAAATTCAAGCACATGGTGGTTGGCACTTGGTTAATCGTATTATGCAAACAACCATCAAACACGGTGCCGTTCCTGCCGAACCAGGAGAATTTACCCGCATCGCGGTTATGAACAACAAAATGACACTCAGCCAAGCCGAAAGCACCTTGGATTTAATCAACGCCGAAAGTGATGCCGAATTGCAAAATGCTTCACGCTTAATGTCGGGTGAACTGCAAAAACTTTTAAGTGATGTTGAAGCAAGTTTAATTGATGCCCGTGCACAAATTGATGCCTACCTGGATTATCCAGAAGACTTGGATTCTCCCGTTGTACCGATGCAACCAATTAATCAAGCCAAGGCAACCATTACACGCTTATTATCCACAGCCAACCATGGACAAATGATTAAAAACGGCATTAACGTCTGTATTATTGGTTGTCCTAACGCTGGTAAAAGCAGTCTCTTTAACGCCTTAATCGGTGATAACCGCAGTATCGTTACTGACATTGCAGGAACAACTACCGATGTCATTTCAGAAAAAATTACTTACCAAGGCGTCAAAATAAATTTGATTGATACTGCTGGAATCCGTGAAAACGCTTCCAGTGCCATTGAAGCACAAGGTATTGCCCGTGCTAAAGCAATCTTACAAACTGCCGATATTTTATTGGTCGTAGTCGATGCCACAACCCGTGAGTTTGTTGATTTTCCACGCGAGAAAAAACATCTAATTATTTATAACAAAAGTGACCTTTGCCCCAACACTCCGCCAGACGGAATTGCGGTTTCAGCCAAGACCGGCAAAAATATTAATCTTGTTTTAGCCACCATTTTAAAGATGGTCACAACGACTGCCCCAGCAGGCAACATGATTAACTTAACTAACGAACGGCAAACCAATCTATTACGACAAGCACAGGATTTACTGAATGAAATCAATCCACAAGAACCACTCGACAAGATTTCCGCAAATATTACTCTGGCGTTAAGTTATATTGGTAAGATTACCGGAACTGATGTCGATGAACGCACCTTAGACGAGATTTTTTCCAAATTCTGCTTAGGTAAATAATTAAGATATAAAATCAGGAGATAAATAAAATGACAAAAGATTTTGACGTTGTTGTAATTGGAGCGGGACACGCTGGATGCGAAGCAGCCGTAGCTGCCGCCAAACTTGGCAAAAAGGTTTTGTTAACCACACTACATGAACGTAGTATTGGCATGCTTCCTTGCAATCCATCCATCGGCGGCACTGCTAAAGGTCATTTGGTTTGCGAAATTGATGCCTTGGGTGGCATTATGGGAATTTTGGCTGATAAAGCCGCCATCCAGATTCGTATGCTAAACAGCGCCAAAGGGCCGGCTGTACGCAGTTTACGTGCTCAAATTGATAAAGCCACTTACCATGAAGCCATGTTAGATTTACTAAACCATACCCCCAATTTAACCTTAGCCATCGGCGAAGTAAATGCCATCTTGTGGCAAGACCAACAAATCGTTGGTGTAATTTTCAATGGTGAAAAAATTAATTGCCGTGCGGTAGTTGTTGCCACTGGTACTTACCTACAAAGTAAAACCTTTGTTGGTAGCGTAGTAAAATTCGAGGGCCCAACCGGATTACCCAACTCGACAACATTGGAACAATCATTGATTGATATGGGTATTGAAATCCGCCGTTTCAAAACAGGAACACCGGCACGTGTTGATGTTAAGTCAATTGACTACAGTCAAACTGAAATTCAAAACGGCGACGACAACATTCGTGCATTTTCCTTCTTGGCTACGCACCCCATTAAAAACATTTGTCCATGTTATTTAACATACACCAATGAAACTACTCATCAAATCATTCGGGAACATATTAAAGAATCTGCGATGTACAGCGGTTTAATTAAAGGTGTCGGTCCTCGCTACTGCCCCAGTATTGAGGATAAAATCACCCGTTTTGCTGACCGCACTCGTCACCAAACATTTTTGGAACCTGAAAGCATGTCAAGCAACGAAATCTATTTACAAGGACTGTCTTCATCATTACCAGCCGAAGTTCAAAGTCAATTCATTCACAGCATTAAAGGTCTAGAACATTGCGACATTATTCGTTCGGGTTATGCGATTGAATATACCTGCATTAATCCATTAGAATTATTGGCTACTTTACGCCACAAAAAATACAAAGGACTTTACTGTGCTGGGCAAATCAACGGCACCAGCGGTTATGAAGAGGCCGCTGCGCAAGGTTTAGTTGCCGGTATTAACGCTGCACGCGAAATTGATAATTTATCACCTTTAATTTTATCCCGTACCAATTCATACATCGGAGTTTTGATTGATGACCTAACCACGGAAGGTACCTTGGAACCATACCGTATGTTTACTGCCCGCGCTGAATACCGTCTTTCATTGCGGCAAGATAATGCTGATGAACGTTTAACACCAATTGGTCGTGAAATAGGTTTAGTTGATGATTACCGCTTTGAGACATTCACTAAAAAACAAAAACACTTGGAAAAAATCCGTAACATGATTACACCCAAAATTCGTCAAGAAGTTGCCAAACAAGAAAATAAGTTGGCTGACTTTATTCCAAACGAGCCCGCCGATTTATTAGACCAAATTACTACTGAAATTAAATACGCTGGATACATTGCGCGCGAACAATCAGCCATTGCCGAAATCCGTCGCCAAGAAGCCACTCGCCTTTCACCAGACATGAACTACGATGAAGTAACAGGCTTGCGCCGCGAATCACAAATCAAATTAAACCAAATCAAACCATTAAGTATTGGACAAGCCGCCCGCATCTCAGGTGTTACCCCCGCCGACATCACAGTTTTACTAATTCATTTACGCAAACAAGGGAATTAAAATTCATAATATCATTTATTAATGGAAAATCAAAAAAAATGACCAGTTCGCGCGGGTCATTTTTTTATGAATATATACTCATTATATAATAATAATTAAAAATTAAGTTTAGAATCATATTTACGAGAAATTAACATTAAGATACCAGCCACTGGACTAATAAATAATGAAAAGATTATAAAAACGATTCCGACCTGCTGTTGTTTGGCAGTAACTTTAAAGTAATGTATTGTCATTATAAGTATCAACAAAAATAAGATTGCTTCAATAATTGCCGATGTTATAAAAACAAAAGAATAATTAATTTTGAATAACTTAATGATTTCGGTAATATTATCAATACCTAATAAGGTAAAAATCTGCCAAACATCAAACACTTGAGGAATTGCAAAAGCGCATAGTAACGCATACCCAACAAACATGGCAGTCCTAACACATGCAAGCACCATAAAAACTTTGGCTGCAATTTGTAAGTTTCTTTTAAAATTAGGATTCCCGGAATTAACCTGATTTGTATTGATGGTAAATCCACAACTTGGACAAAGTTCTGCCCCATCGGGCAATTCCTTACCACATTCACTACAAAATTTCATTGGTTAAACTCCTTTAAATTAAAGTTCTTTCAAGCGTTGTGTTAATAAATTCTTAGTTGTGCCGGCTTTCATTTTAGAAACGAAATCGAACAACAAAATCGTTTGTTTGTGGTTCAATGTTGCCTTCTTAGTACCAGTCTTACCCATTGACAAAGCGAAAACAGCATCAACGACAGCATGCATGCGTTCCGCAAAATCGCCAGAAGCGTTGTTTTTTACCATCTTCAAAATGTCTTCTGCTTCGTTGATTTTAGAAGCAACAATCAAACTTGCCAAAAATTGCAAGTTAGCACCGCTACAACTTTCTTGACTGACACCATAAATCAATTTTTGCAAAGCAGGACTGCCCAAAACCGCAGCGCGCAATTTACTTTCTGAAACACTTTCTAAAATTTGAAAAATATCTTCACCAGCAAAAGTGTTGATATCTTTCAACATTTTGTATTCCCATAAATCAACAGCTACGTTGAAATCAATGCTTGCCAATTCCTTAATCGCGGCAGCACCACCTTGGTTACCGATTTGTACTACCAAATCATATTTGCGAATATCTTTATTGTTCATAATATTTTATTATAAACAAAAATTACTTTTCTTGCAAGAGTTTCAAATAGTCTTGTTTATTCGCAACAGCTAAATACAAGTACAAGCGCGGACCCGCATCACGACCAAATAACATGTTATAGAAAATTTTAAAGTATGCTTGTTGGCGTTGTTGGTTTTCTTTCTTGCTTAAATTCGAATCATTAATAATTTGGTACAAGAAATTTTGAATTTCTGTTTCAGTATGGTTAGTTGCTAAAAATTCTGCCAACTGCTTCAAAACTGCTTTTTGGCTATCGTCCAAAGTTTGATAATATTCACGGTTAAAAGCAGGTAACAATTTGTAAATACGGTCAGGTTGATAATTTTCCAACCAAAATTTAACATTGGCAAAACGTTCTTTGAAATTACCCAAAGTCGTAACACCGGCTTGTTGTAACATCTTTAAAGTTAATTCTTCATTAAAACCAGTCAATGGCGCTACTGTTGCCAAAGTACTGAAATTAACACGTCCACCTTTGCTACCTGGCATCAAACACAAATCGTAAACTGACTTATCATATTCTGCTAAGCTTTCATCATGTGCTAAATATTTTTCTAAGTTACGATCAAATTCCATATAGTGACGAATAATTGTATCGTCATAGCCAAAATCAAAAGCATCACCAACTGGATATTTAGCATACAAGTAACGTAAAATTTCTGGTTCATAAACCTGTAATAATTGATTTGGCGTAATATTAATTCCCGTACTACTATGCATGTTACCAATACCGCGGATACCAACCCAAGCATAACAAGTTGAAACTGGTGGTTCAATACCAAATATTTCACGTGCAATGCGCGAACTTACATCGTAACTGCCACCTTCACTATGATGATCAATACCCGCCGCTTCAAAGCAAATGTTCTCCGCTTTCCAACGCATTGGCCAATCCACTTTCCAAACTAATTTAATATTGTTAGCGGTTTTAACATCCGTGCTTGCTTCATGACCACAACGGCACTTATAAGTTAATACATCGGTTTTTTCATCAAAGCTAACTACTGTGGTGTCGTCTTTACCGCAAACTGGACAATACACATTAATTGGATAATAATTTTCACGTTCACCTTCATCCCCATCTTGGGTCTTGAATGACATGATAATGTCATAAATTTGTTTACGTTTTCTAATTGCTTCCGCAATCGCTTTACCATAACGACCACTGCGGTATTCATCTGCTTGATAAATCATTTGAACGGGAATTTCGTTCATACCTAATTTTTGTAAAGCACTTTCAAATTCATGTTCAAAATATTTAGCACTGCTTTCGCCTTGACTAAATGGTGATGGAATTTCTACATATGGCTTTCCAACATGTACCGCATATTCGGCTGGAAAGTTTTTTGGTACTTTACGGAAACGGTCAAATTCGTCCCAAGAGAAAATTTCACGGACTTTTTTACCCATGCTTTTTAACGCTTTCGCTACATAATATTGCGTAACAAATTCACGATAGTTTCCAATATGAACACTACCTGACGGTGAAATACCACTAGCGACCACATACTCTTCACGGTCAGGATATTTCTTTAAAATTTCTTGTGCTAATTCATAACTCCAATGCATGAAAACAATATATAATTTTTTTTAACAAAATGCAAATAATATCATTATATGGCTCAGTCCAATTCAACCACAACACCCGAACGCAGTCTCAGTGAACCACCCACGGGACAGGTCTTACTTGGTCCGCGTGAAGGATTTGTTGAAAGTATTAATACTAATCGCGAATTAATTACCAAACGGATTAAAAGCCAAGATTTAAAATGGATTGAACTCACCATTGGTAAATATACCCAAACCAAAGTTTTACTCGGTTACGTCAGTAGCATCGCCGACCCCACAATTGTCAAAACGGTTTTATCACAACTAAAAAAAATTAATTGCGACGGCATTATTGATACATCCTATATCAGTGAATGCTTAAATCCTAACCGCATAACCCTGTATAATGCGGCTGGCTCCGAAGAAAAACCCGACGTGGTTGTTGCCCGTTTATTGGAAGGGCGCATCGCCATTTTAGTCGACGGCAGTCCCGTGGTTTTAACCATACCACATATTTTTTTGGAAAGCGTACAAAACAGTAACGACTATTACGCGGGCAATGCTGGCGTAACTTTAAAGCGTACCATTCGATTAATAGGAGCTTTAATCGCAATTTTACTACCCGGTTTTTTTCTGGCCGTCACTTTATATCACTTATCAATTATTCCTTTAAATACCCTAGCTTCAATTGCCAACGCCACAGACAATGATTTATTTCCACCCATTATTGAGATGATTATTGTCATACTACTGTTTGAAATTATTTACGAAGCAACTTTAGTGATGCCCAAACATTTAGGTTCTGCAACCAGCATTATTGCTGTTTTCGTTGTTGGTGAAGTTGCCGCTTCAGTGGGCTTGCTATCCGCACCCACCGTTTTGGTCGTAGCAATTTCCGGAATCACTTCCTACATTATGCCTAACATGATTGCACAAATCAGTGTTTTACGTTTTATCTTTTGTTTGATTGGTGGTTTTTTAGGACTTTACGGTTTAATTGCTGGTTTTATTGTTTTATTAGTTTACACGGCAGGAATTGATAACTATGGTGCACCATTCTTGGCACCCTTTGCACCATATATCTCAGGTGACCAAAAAGATGCCCTTGAGAAAGTTCCCTTTCCTGAAATGATACAACGGCCACAAAGCATTCCTAATTGCAATCCAATTCGTCAACGTGCAACGGAGGGCAAACATGAATCAAGATAATCATCACCAAAACATTAATTTACGCCAATTATGTATTGGCTATTTTTTATACAGCACCAGCATCAAAGTTCTGACACTACCCGCCACACTCGCCAATGGCGCCGGCAACTGGGCATGGGTATCCGCGATAATCGGTGTTATATTTGAACTATGTCTGGTAATTATCGCCAGCATGATTCTGAAATATACTGACAACCGTAATTTCTACTTTCGCTGTTTGTGTTGGTTATTAATTCCCGTTATGGCTTTTGAAACCGTATTAACTGCAATTCAAGTTTTTCATTTAGCTTATACTGATTTATTTACCAACCTCGGCGTAACCGTTTTTGTCATCACTTTAATTGGTTTGGGTTTATTCTTCCTTACCCGCCAACCACGGGCGGTTTTTCGCGCGGGTGAAATTCTTTGGTTTTTCTTTGCGCTAGGTTTAATCCTAGCCATCATTCCAACCTTGTATCAAATTAAAGTTAATTGGTACGATTTAGTTCATGGCAATAGTAGCCAAATTTTACCAACTATCGCCATGAATTTGGGGTTTTTCGAAACGGCAACTTTTGTTTTGGCATTTGGTTCTGAAACCCGCAAAACCAATCGCGAACTGATTCGCCTTAATTTTACAGCCCTCTTTTGTGGGATTGGGTATATTGCTTTAATGATTTTATTCATTCTGTTATTTGGTTCTCTCGCCCGCCATCAAACCATGGGGATTGTTGATATGACCACTGCAGCACAATTCATTACTAACAGTGGCAGTTTGGATTGGCTCATCGCAACCGCAATTTTATCCGCCTTAATTTTACGATTCGGCGTACAACTAGTTGCAATGGTAACTTTAATTAAAAGGGGTTTAAACCGTCAATGATTAAACGCACGTTACATTATCTATGGGGTAAAAAATTTGCCATCTTAATTTTAGCATTAATCTTGATTCTGCTACCTAACACAATTGGACACGGGATGCAAGTACGCACCACCACCGTTATTACTGCATTAACCATTGAATCCAGCGATGAAACGATTTATATTACCGCACAAAAATTCAAACCGACCGCAGGTGCCGAAAGTGTTAGTTACGAAACTGTATCTTATCAAGGCACTGATATTCGCGAGATGCTCCACAACACCTCTTTAGCTCATTGCACAAATATCGATTTCACTGGCGAGATTGATTTGAGTCTTTTGCATGATTTATATCATTACCAAGATTTACGTGGCAACACTACTGTTAACCATGATAAAACCATTAATGAACTTTTAAAAGACCACGAAGATACAATTCATTAAAAATCATCATTATTATTATCAATAATTTTTGGTGTGCATAAATTCAAAGTTCCACTAATAATCATAATCACACTGGGAAAAAGTGCGTTAGATAAATCCAACAAGAACCAACGCCAAATTGTGATTAACAACAAGCCCGTAAAAACAATTTGATAAACAATAAATAAATTATCTGCTTTCCACATTTGTTTGGCTTCTACACGAATAATCATATTACCAACATAATAAACCACGAAAGCAAAACCCACCATTAACAATACTGGAAAAATCAAATGATACCACGGATTCGTTGCTGAACCCAAAGGTACCTCACTGTCTAAACCTAAGTCTCTTTTGAAAGCATCAAAATTCATAAACAGATACAAGCAACATGAAAATAATAATCCCAATGCGGAAATGATTTTCATAATGACAATCGCCTTGTTTGAAATGCGACGACGTTTTTCCATATTAAAATGATACCTCAATTAATTTTTTATGTACAGTAGAATAAATGTAGGCACGAACTTGATATCCCGGAATTGCCTCGGCATAAAGACGTAATTGTTCGCGATATTTTGCAATTAAGTTTTCGACTGGCAAACGCGTAGTTTTATAGTCAACGATAATGGCTTCGTTATTTTTAACCGCTAACAAATCCATAATACCTTGTACAATCGTTTGATTCTGTAAATACAAGAAAGGTAATTCACGATACACCGTGTAACCATCCACCAAGTTCTGTACATCAGTTGGTAAATCGCCATACTGCATCTGCTTATGGAAAGCCGTACCAAAATCCTTACCGCCATCATCTTTAAACTTATGCGGTGCCACATAATCCTGTAAAGGTTCAGCGGCCGTGGCTAATGCAGTAACACTTTGCTTAACCAATACCTCACTATTTGTCATTTGCGGACACAATTTCAATTGTGCCACATTGGTTACTTGTTTTTGCCGAACAATTGGTGACGGTTCAATGTCATCATGTATCGTTGCATCTAAGGGGTTAATTAAATCCAACATTGAATCTGGGCGAATCAGATATGAATTACGTTTCCAACGACAACCAATAATTGTCATTCGTTTCTGTGCACGCGTTAAAGCTACGTACAGCAGACGAATTTTTTCTTGTGCATCGATTTCAGCTTGATATTTTTTAATTCCTAAACGCAAAGCCGGACTGCGTAGAATATAATTTTGGGTATCAACTGACGAAATACAAATTCCCATGTTTTTGTCATAAGCAACCTTAACATTACTGTTATCGTGATTTTGTTTTGCCCATGACAATCCCATGTTGTAAAGAATTACCATTCTAAATTCCAAACCTTTTGAATTGTGAATCGTCATTAAACGCACGGCATTTTTCGCATTTGCGCCCACATTGATTTCAATTTTTACCAAATCATGTTCAACTAAATAAAGGTAACGTGCCACAGTATCGAAATCATGTACCCCGCGAATCGCCATCAAAAAAGCATTGACTGCCGGTAATTCCAACATACCAAATTCTGTTGCGACTTGTGTTAAAACTTCATAGGTGGATGCTTCGCGACCGAGTTGACGATATTTATCCAAAATTGCATCATAGGTCGCAATTT
>CAMOZC010000006.1 GCA_946630785.1 uncultured Clostridia bacterium
TGGTACCGCCGCGGGTATCTTAATTATTGGTGGCATTGTGTTCGGTATTGTGATTGCCAAACGTCGCCGCAAATAATTAATCCAATAACAAATAAAAAGCCCGACGTGCGCGGGCTTTTTTTTATGCGTTAATTTCGTCACGGCGGGCGCGGTTTTCGGCAGCAATTTCGGATAAGATTTGCGCAAAGGCTTCGATGCCAATTTCTTCAATGTGACCGCTTTGGTTGGCGCCCAAGACTTCGCCTGAACCGCGGATTTCCAAATCACGCATGGCGATGTTAAAGCCAGCGCCAGTTGAATAGAAATTTTTAATCGCGTTGATGCGTTCCATGGCTTCGTCGGCAATGTAATCGGCGTGTGGAAAAGTTAAGTAGGCGTAGGCTTGGGTGGTACTGCGTCCCACACGTCCGCGTAATTGGTGCATTTGGGCTAAGCCTAATTTATCCGCGCCAATTACGAATAAGGTATTAGCGGTGGTTAGGTCGATACCGTTTTCCAAAATGGTGGAAGCGACAATGATATCAATTTCGTGTTCATAAACCGCGGTAATGGTGCGTTCAATTTGTGCGGTAGGCATTTGTCCGTGGACATAGCCGACTTTGTCAGGGTAACGTGCGGCAATCTTGGCGGCAAAGCGCTCCATATCTTTGACTTGGTTATAAATGACAATGACTTGACCATGACGGTTGAGTTCGGCGTCAATCGCGTCCCACAGTAATTCCCAACTAAATTCAGCCACTTTGGTGATAACGGGTAAACGGTCTTTGGGTGGAGTGGTAATAACCGAAATATCGCGTAGTCCCATCAGTGACAAATTCAGCGTACGAGGAATCGGGGTGGCGGATAAAGTCAGTACGTCAATGTGTGGAGTTAGTTTCTTGATTTTTTCTTTGGCTTCAACACCGAAACGTTGTTCTTCGTCCAGAATCAAAAGTCCTAAGTGGTGAAAGTTTTCTTTGGTTAGTGAAAGTAATTTATGCGTACCGATAATAATGTCAATTTTGCCGTCACGTAAATCGGCTAAAATTTGCGCTTGTTGTTTGGCGGTAATAAAGCGGTTATAAACTGCCACACGGATGCCAAATTGTTGGAAACGGGCCAGTGCGTTTTGGTAGTGTTGTACCGATAAAATTGTGGTCGGGCAAAGAATGACAACTTGGTAGCCATTCATGACTGCGGAAAAAGCTGTCCGGAACGCGATTTCGGTTTTACCATAACCAACGTCGCCACAAACTAAGCGGTCCATTAATTTGGGGCTGGTTAAATCTGCATAAATGTCGTCCATGACTTTGGCTTGGTCTTTGGTTAATTCGTGTGGAAAACTTGCCGCAAAAGCAGCGTTGTTGTCGGCAAAAATTTCGTAAGGGGGACGTTTAAGCGCGGCACGTTGTCGGTATAAATCACTTAGTTTGAAGGAAAGTTCTTGCAGTCGGCGCCGAACCCGTTGCTTCGCATTGGCGAAGTCTTGCCCTCCAATTTTGTGTAAACGCGTGGGCTCGCCAACGTAGTTAGATAACATGTCAACTTTGTCTTTAGCAAGGTAGACCATCGTGCCGCCGTCATACTGCAAAGCGAAGTATTCTGCGACATTACCGTCACCAAGTAAATCAAGTTGCTTCATGCCCATAAAACGACCAATTCCGTGCAAGGAGTGAACGACACATTCACCAACCAAAGGCATAATGAATTCTTTTTTGGTTTTAGTAATTAAACTGCTGACATCGGCATTCTTGCCAGGATTAGTGTCTGTTAAACTGTAAATTAATAAATCATCAATCTGACAAGATAAAGGAAAGGTGGATGGAATGAGATTAATTAATCCCGGGAAAGCAACACCTTTTGTGATGACGAAATCGATTTTTTTACTACGTAAATAATTTTCGGCGGTTTTGGTATTACCAACAAAAATCAAAACTGTTTGATTTTTAACCGTGGCAAGTTCGTCAGCCAACAAAGATACAGCGCTGTTATAGTTGGGTAAAATTGCCGTTGGTGCAGTAACCTTAGACCAGTCACGGTCAGGGCAGATAGTTTTTAAAATGTCTAGTGCTAAAGAAAAACTTAAGTCTGTGCCCAAATTTACCAAAGGTAATTTTTTGACGAAAGCGCGTGTGTTGGCATCAATCAGGCGTAAATCTTCAATGGTGTCGCCATCAAACATAATGCGGACAATTTCTGTTTGTGTTGGTAAGGTTACGTCAATGATGTCACCGTGTGTCGTAACTTCGTGGTCTTTCAATGCAGTTTTAACCGCATCCATGGAAATGTTTTGTCCAACGGTTAAGGTCATTTGACACCTGCAATGACGTCATGTGCAATGGCAACAGCATCATCAATCGCGGTACTGATAGTTGGACGCACTTCGTCGGGAATTTTGGATAAAACATAATTGGCGGTATTGCCTTTAATGTCAGTGGTGGGTTTAGCACCAATTTTTATCTTTACGTAAGTCGTGGATTGTAAAAGTTCGCTGACCGATTTTAAACCATTGTGTCCGCCCGCGCTGCCACTTTTTTTTAAACGAACTGTGCCAATATCTAAATAGATGTCATCTACAAAAACAATCACTTGTTCTGCGGGAATCTTAAATTTACGGCAGACCGCAACTACGGCTTGTCCAGATAAATTCATGTACGTTAGTGGTTTTAAGATAATAATCTTGTTGCCGTTTTCGTGGGTAGTTGCCAGCATTTGGTTACCTTTTTTAGTAAACGTTAAATCACCGGCAAAACGTTCAGCAGCCTTAAAACCAAGGTTGTGCCAAGTTTCAAAATATTTGCCTTCTGGATTACCCAA
This sequence comes from uncultured Clostridia bacterium, assembly GCA_946630785.1. GTDB lineage: Bacteria > Bacillota > Clostridia > Christensenellales > UBA1242 > RGIG8050. The sequence continues at coordinate 2,797 of CAMOZC010000006.1, forward strand.
ACCTACGACCAAAAATGTTTTCATTACGAGAAATAAATTACCACGGAGTGAGATTTTTTTCAAGTTATTTGGTGCTAAAACAAAATTTGTTTACTAATTTAGTGGTGGGTATTGAAATTTGATAAATAAAAGTTATATATTGATATGAAATGAAAAAGAAAGTATGTATTGTAAAAAAGCCGGTAGCGGAAAAAATCTATCGTTTTGATCCTGTGGGGGACCGTGAAGGAAAACCATCGCCTTATCATCACGAGTTTAAGGATGACCAAGAGTTTACTGTTAATCCGACTTTTATTAAACAGGTTGGTTGGGAAAATTGCCACGAAAATACACCAGAAGGAAAAGCGTTATGGCTTTATGTGCGTTTGTGTCAACTTTTTAAATACGATGAAGGAATCTTTTTCAGTAGTCATCGGAACCATCCTAATGATGACCCTTATCAGAGTTTTAACATCGCGGATAAAACCACGGCTAATACGTTAACAACTTGTTTTAACTTTTCGCGCATTGCCGTGAAATTATTAAATCAAATTGAAGGCGTACATGCTTTGATGATTGCGGTCGGCTTAAACCAAGGACATTTCCGTTTTGGTTATTACACAGACCAAGTTACAGTTGATGCAGAACCTACTTCGCCACATCATCATTATAACGATATGGCACGTGTCAAATTGGGACTTGCGCCGGTTGGGTTAAATGTTCTTCATGGACAAGCATTGATGCAGGACTTAGAAAAACGTATCATACCAACCATGTTACCCAAACTTACGCCAGATTTAAAAGAACAAATCGCCTGGTTGAAAGACGAAACTAAGTTGCCAGAGCCCGAACAAATTAAGTTGCGTCCATTGGTTGACAATTTGCGCAAAAATCAAATTGATGGTGCCACAACTTTGCAAGTTTTAATTGATTTGAATAAGCATTACGAAAAGGCACCTTATAAAATGATACGCGCTGCGGCTATTAATAATAAAAAAATAGAACCGCAATTGTTGATTCGTAAACAAAATAATTTGGCACGCGTAGATTTGAAAACGATTGAATTGTCAAACTTGCCAGTGCCAACTTTTGACGCGGCTTTTGGACATGGTGACATGGTTTATGCAGATGATGGTGCAGAAGATTATTTGGATTTTGTGATTGGTTTATCGGCGACAAATGAATGTGAAATCAAATAAAAACACACGGAAGTGTTGACAGCACAACAGTACTATGTTATCTTACAGATAAGAATTTAATAGCCAAAGAAAGCAAGTGGCGTCAGCGTAAATCTTGCCGAGGTGAAAGATAAAATCACAAGGTGCTATTATTTTCCTTTAAAAGGAGGTTTAATGGCCGTTAAAGCAAAACAAAGTAATGCTAATTTTCAAGGCAAAATTGCAATTGTTCAAGAAATTGAAGACAAATTAAAAAATGCTAAGAGTGTTGTATTTGTTAATTATCAAGGTTTGAACACTCAAGAAGATGCTGACTTACGTCGCAAATTCCGGGAAGCAAATGTTAATTACCATGTTTATAAAAATAACTTGGTTCGTATTGCTTTGAACAATTTAGGTATTACGGAGTTGGACGACCAATTGAACGGCACTTTGTCAATGGCATTTTCAAATGCTGATGAAGTTAGTGCCGCAAAAATTATCAAAGAAGCAAAATTCAAAGATAAAATGGCGTTCCAATTTGGTTTGATCGGCAACCAAGTCTTATCAAAAGACGAAGTCGTTCGTTTGGCAACAATGCCAAGCAAGGAAACTTTGATCGCTCAATTAATGGGCTTGATCAACAGTGGTGCACGTGGAATTGCGACCGTTATCAATGCGGTGCCGCGTAACTTAGTGATGGTAATTAACGCTGCAAATAAATAAGCGTTTCCATTCAAGTTCAACTGCAAAAACAAAAAAATAAAAAAATTAAAAATTAAAAGGAAAATTTAAAAAATTATGAAAACTCAAGAATTAGTAGAAGAAATCGCAAAATTAACATTAACAGAAGCTGCCGATTTGGTTAAAGCTTTGGAAGAAAAATTCGGTGTTAGCGCCGCTGCAATGAGTGTCGCTGCTGCTCCAGCTGCTGGTGCTGCTGCCGCTGCTGCTGATGCTCCAGCTGCAAAAACCGATTATGAAATCTTCTTGAAAGATGCTGGTGCAAACAAAATCAACGTTATTAAAGTTGTTAAGGAAATCACTGGTTTGGGCTTGGGCGATGCTAAAGCTATCGTTGATGGCGCTCCAAAAACCATCAAGGACAAAGTTCCAGCTGAAGACGCTAAGAAATTCGAAGCTCAATTGAAAGAAGCCGGCGCTACAGTAGAATTAAAATAATTTTCAACTACGCTATGAAAACAGAGGGGCAATCCGTACGGGTTGTCCTTTTTGTTTGTCGTTAATTTTTTTGCGGTAAGAAGCACTTGTGATTTAGTGGAGGTGGGTAGTATACTGGAAATAGTATTTGTGATAAAAGCAGGGTACTGTCTAAGGAGAAAACATATGCCTAAGAAATCACTTATTGCAGTATTAGGTGCGGTTGTGTTAATGGTGGTGGCGTCCATTGCCTTGGTGTTTACAGTTGGACCTATGGCTAGCGCGGACAGCGAAGAAATTGTACCAGTGGATACCACCAAATATTTAAATATTGATAGTAATGGTGTTTTGGGTGATGGTAGTTCGACGTGGTGTAATGCGTTTAATGCTGCAGGCAGAAAATGGATTGAAAAGAAAAAATACCGCGTGGAAATTCCTGATACAGTAACCAGTATTGGTCGTAACGCGTTCCAGAAATGTAATGGCTTAGTGGATATTGAAATTCCTGCTACTGTGACAAAAATTGGTGCTTATGCTTTCGATGGCTGTATTAATCTAACGAGTATTGAAATTCCGTCTAGTGTGACCAGTATTGACTACGATGCATTTGCTTGTTGTAATAATTTAATTAGTATTACCATTCCAAACAGTGTCGCAAGCCTTAGTAGTCGTATATTTAAGGGTTGCAGCGGTTTAACGAGTGTTGATATCCCAAGCAGTGTGACAAGTATTGGTGATTACGTGTTTTCGGATTGTGGTAACTTAACCAGTGTTGAAATTCCGTCTGGCGTGACAAATATCGGCGAATATGCGTTCAATGGCTGTAGTAGTTTAACGAGTATTGAAATTCCGTCCGGTATTACAAATATTAGTAATGGTATGTTTTCTGGCTGTATTGGATTAACGAATCTTGAAATTCCTTCCAGTGCTACCAGAATCGGTTCTTATGCGTTTAAAGATTGCCGTGGTTTAACTGAGATAGTAATTCCTTCCGATGTCACCAGTATTGGTGACGCTGCATTCATTGGCTGCAGTGGCTTAATGAATATAGAAGTTCCGTCTAATGTGACAAGCATTGGCGCTCTCGTATTCAAAGATTGTAGCAATTTAATTGAAATTATTGTTCGTAATTTGGATTTAATGACTGACCAAGATTTGCAACTATATGCAGATAAATTACATTATGGTGCAAACCAAAATAAAGTTACTTTTTACACGATGGGTGGCACTGAAGTTTCGGTACAAATGATTGACTTTGGAGAAATTGCCGAAGAACCATCGGCACCAACCAAAGAAAATGCTATCTTTTTGGGTTGGTATTTAGATGAAGCATTCACCAAGCCATATACCTTTGATACATCCGTTAAATATGACATCGACTTATACGCTAAATGGGAACAACTTCAACCAGAAACTCCAGTGGAACAAAGCACTAGTATAAGTGTAAAAAAACAAAACAATAGCGGTTTAATTGGTGCTCTCTTCGTTTGTTCTGCTATTATGTTGAGTGCTGGTGGTGCAGCGGGATATTTTTTCATTTATAAACGTCGCCGCAAATAATTGGGACAATAAAATTTAAAAAGCCTGGCGAAAATCCGTCGGGCTTTTTTGATGAATTCGTAAAATAGGGCAGAATTTGGTTGTCGATTTTGGGCTTTAGTTATATAATAATTGCTATATAAAAAAGGAGAGAAAAAGATAAAAAATGAAAATTGAAAAGATTGTTGCTAGTGAAATTTTAGACAGTCGTGGTAACCCGACCGTAACCGTTTGGGTTAATGGACACCAAGCCAGTGTGCCAAGTGGTGCTTCAACTGGTGAATGGGAAGCGGTAGAATTACGCGATGGTGATAAAAAACGTTTCAACGGTAAAGGCGTTTTAAAAGCTGTTGAAAATGTTAACAAAATTATTGCGCCAGAATTTATTGGTAAAGATGTTAGCGAACAAATTAAAATTGACCGCGAAATGTGCCATTTAGACGGTACCAACAACAAAGGTAAATTAGGTGCTAACGCGATTTTGGGTGTTTCTTGTGCTTGTGCTTATGCCGCTGCTGCCGATAAAGGACAAGAACCATTTGAATATATTGCTGAACTTTATGAAGAAGTTGGCGGTAAACGTGCTCCATTACCAAAGGGTAAAGCACCAGTGGTTAATACTGTTCCAAGTTTCAACATTATTAACGGTGGTAAACACGCTGACAGTGGTATTGATTGCCAAGAATTTATGATTCAACCAATTAGCGGTAAAACTTTTGCCGACAAGGTTCGTATGGCTTCAGAAATTACGGCTGCTTTGAAAAAAATCTTGTCAGAAAAAGGTTTGGTAACGGCTGTTGGTGACGAAGGTGGTTTCGCTCCACGTTTGGATACCGAAAGCCCAATCGCTGGTGCCATTGAATTAATCGAAGCCGCAATTGAAAAAGCTGGTTATACTCCAGTGAAAGATGTTGTTGTTGCTTTGGACGTAGCTGCTTCTGAATTCTATGATAAAGAAACTGGCCACTATGTAATGAAAGGCGAAAAACAAGATTTGCCAAGTGGTCAATATGTTGAATACATTGCAAACTTAGTAGAAAAATTCCCAATCTTGAAATCAATTGAAGACCCATTGGACCAAAACGACTGGGAAGGTTATGCTGCCTTAACTAAACGTATTGGTAACAGAATTACCATCGTTGGTGATGACTTCTTTGTAACTAACAAAGAACGTTTGGCAAAAGGTATCAACATGGGTGCTTGCAATGCAATTTTGATTAAATTAAACCAAATTGGTACTTTGACCGAAACTTTGGAAACCATCGCTTTGGCAAAGAATAACAACTACAAAGTTATGATTTCTCACCGCAGTGGTGAAACCAGCGATACCATCATTGCTGATTTGGCTGTTGCGACTGACGCTGAATTCATTAAATCAGGTGCTCCAGTTCGTGGTGAACGTGTTTGCAAATACAACCGTATCATGAATATTGAACGCGGTATTCGTTAATCTGTAATTAACAACCGAAACAAAAACACCGTCGACTTGGCGGTGTTTTTTATTGGGTAGCGAACTATTCGTGTGGTAAACTATAGTGATGAGAAAAAAGTTCTTTAAGTTAATTATCGAAATTATTGTCGCAATCGCTTTATTGGCTATTGTTATGAATCATAAATAAACTCATTGCACAAAGTTGGTAAAAGTCGTTTTGGCTTGTGCGGGGGCGGTGATGCCTTGTTGTTTACCAGCAGCAATACATTTTAAAAGCCATGCCATATTATTGGCGAGATGTTGCATAACTTGTGTGCCTTCGGCGTCCGCAGTTGGGGTGCCGTTTGAGTCTCGGTAAACTTGGTTCCAGTAGGTAGAAGTTATAATTGGCATTTGGTTGAAAGCAAAATATTTGTTGATAACATCCATGCTGGCCGTGGTACCGGCACGACGCGCGGTTAAAACGGCAGCCGCTGGCTTGTGACGCATGTATTGACCGCCTGCATAAAATAAACGGTCCATTGCCGATAAAATAGCACCGGTTGGATGAGCGTAATAAACGGGACTGCCAAAAACAAAGCCGTCTGCGTTTTGTACTTTTTCAAGCCAAGTATTGACACAGTCGTCTTTAAAAACGCAAGTATGTGTACCTTTTTTGCAAGCACCACAAGCAATACAGTCATGAATGGCGGTGGTACCAATGGATAAAATTTCGGTTTCAATTCCTTGTTGATTTAGTGTGTTGGCAACAATTGTTAACGCTTGGGCAGTGCAACCGTTAGTGTGGGTACTGCCATTAAATAAAATCACTTTCATATTTATTCATATTAGTGATGCCGGAAGATTTTGTCAAATTCGGGATAGTTTAATTTATCACTTGAAAAATCGGGGTAAAGTATTATAATGGAATCATGAATTGGCAATCGATTTGGGATACTATTGTAAATTTTTTCCGCGGTAACGTTTGGAATATTGTAACGTTTATTTTGGTGCTGGTCTTTGGTATTATCGCCATTAAACTGTTTTTAAATATTATGAAACGTATGTTCAGGCGTACGCATATGGAACCAATCGCGGTGGGTTTCATAATGGCGATTGTTAAGTTCTTGTTATATTTAGTGTTGGTCTTGGTACTGTTGGAAATCCTCGGCATCGGCATTACTTGGATTGTAACGGCTTTCAGTGCGGTTTTCTTAGCGGTAGGTTTGGCTTTACAAAACAACATCTCGAACTTGGCGAACGGCATTATTATTGTGTCCAGTGGTATGTTTAAGAAAGGTGATTATATTGCGGTTGACGGTGTTGAAGGTTCAATTGCGCAAATCAATTTTTTGTATATCACATTGGTTACTCCCGATAATAAACGTATTACGATTCCGAATAGTAAAATTTTAAATGACATTGTGACCAATTACGACAGTAACAACACCCGTCGTGTTAATTTTGAATTTGAAGTTGCTTACGAAAACGATGTGGAGTTAGTTAAACAAACCGTGATTGAATGTATGAAAAGTAATGGTTTGGTGCGTCTGGACCCGGAACCATTTTGCCGCATGAAATCAATGGGTGATAATAACTTGTTATTTGTTGCGCGTTGCTGGTGTGACCGTGAAGATTATTGGACGGTTTATTTTGATATTACCGAAACAGTCTTTAACGAATTTAAACGTCGTGGTATTGCGATTGCGTATAATCAATTAGAAGTTCGTCAACGCACTGATACTCCGGCCAACCCGGTGGTTGGTAAAGGTTTGCCGGCACGTGTTGAAAAGAAACGTAACAACAAACATCATTTTGATTTAGAAAATGGCGATTTAAAAGAACTGTTCCCGATTAAACGTAAAAACAACAAAAAAACGAAGACTGAAAAGGTTGCTACCGTTGTTGTCGACAAGGCGAAGGATAAACTAACTGTTGACGGCAAAGTGGCTACATTGGTTGCGGAGGTTGCGGAAAAAGAGATGCAAGAAGAACAACCTGTGGTTGATAACAATCAAAAGTAAACTTGCGGTTTATAAATAACAGATTACAGCGCGTTTCGTTGGACGGGATGCGCTTTTTCGTCTATAATTAAACCAATGAAAAAATTTACCATGCAACAAGTTGTTAGTGCGGGGATGTGTGACCCCAGTGGCAGGTTGTCGCTGATCGGGGCGCTGTCATTAATTCAAGATGTTGTTACTGCCACGATGGCGGAATTAAAATTAGATGGCTTCACTGTACGTCGCGAATACAATGCGTTAATGGTTTTTTCCAAAAACCATTTCCGTTTTTTACAATCGATTAATTGGCAAGATAAAATTAAAGTTGAATGTTTTGTTTCGTCAAAATCTCTAGCGCGCATGAATATTGATGTATGCATAAAAAAACAGAGCGAAATTGCTTTATATGCACGTACAGAGGTTTGTGCTGTCGATGCTAGTACGGCACGGATTCGTCGTTTGGATACAATGGATGCTTTTAAATGTGTGCAGATTGTACGCGCACCTTATGAGTTAGATTGGGAACCAATGGATGGCACCGGCGAGTTGGTGGACACTGTGAAAGTGCGTACGAGCAATATTGATTATGCAGGACACACCAATAACGTCGAATATATTCGTTTGCTATTGGATACTTTTACTTTGGAAGAATGGCGCGGTATGGCACCGACCGAATTACAAGTGGCATATTTAAACCAATCGTTTTTGAGTGATGAGTTAGCAATTTACTGCTTGAATCAAACACCTGTAACAGTCAACACCCATGAACGCATTTATACGATTAAGAAAAAAGAACAAGAAATTTTGCGTTGTTTGTTGCGTTGGTAATGAGTGAGGAGTCGACGGATGAAAATTATTCACTGCGCGGATTTGCATTTAGATAGTAAAATGGAGACGAATTTGTCTACTACTAAAGCACAAAAACGCAAGAAAGAGATTTTGAATACTTTTGAACGCATGGTGGCATATGCTGTTAAAAACTCGGTTAATGCCATTATTATTGCAGGTGACATGTTTGATACGGACCATGTTTCCAATATGACTAAATCACGCGTTTTAAATTTGATTGAGAAAAATTCACAGATTGATTTTTTGTATTTAAGTGGCAATCATGATGAAAGTAACTTCATTCATTTGTTAGATGAAGTTCCCGCCAATTTAAAAATTTTTGGCGAAACTTGGACTACTTTTTCGTATCAACAAGTCAACGTTATTGGTGTGGTTTTAAACGAAAACAATTATTCGCTCGTTTACGATACTCTAAATTTACCAGCTGATCAATTAAACATTGTTGTGATGCACGGGGAAGTTAGTTCTCACGCCATCAAAAACAAGAGTGAAGTGATTAACTTGAGCCTGCTGAAAAACAAAAACATTGACTATTTGGCTTTGGGACATATTCACAGTTATGCTTTACATGATTTAGACCAGCGCGGTGTTTATTGTTATGCGGGTTGTTTGGAAGGTCGTGGCTTTGATGAATGTGGCGAAAAAGGTTTTGTTCTATTAGAGATTGAAAACCGTGAAATTAAATCACAATTCGTCAATTTTGCCCAAAGACAACTGGTGGAAGTTTCGTTTGATATTACACCTTATGACGATTGGTTTAAAATTGAATCCCAGATTTTGGACAAAGTGAAAAATTTGGCGACCGAAAATTTATTGAAAATTGTTTTACGCGGTAAGTATAAAATTCAATTGGAAAAGCATTTGGGTATGTTAGAACAAAAACTGAGTCAATTCTTCTTTGTGAAAATCAAAGATGAAACAGTCTTGGATGTGACCAATGCCGATGTTGAAAACGATGTATCACTACGCGGTGAATTCATCCGTCAAGTTTTGGCAAGTAATCTGACGCCAGGACAAAAAGAGCAGACCATCTTAATTGGGTTACGTGCTTTAACCGGGGAGGATTTATAACGTGAAATTAATTCAGTGTCACATTGAAAACTTCGGTAAGTTAACGAATTTTGATTATCATTTTGTGGATGGATTAAACAGTATTAAAGCGGAAAACGGCTGGGGTAAAAGCACTTTTGCAACCTTTATTAAGGCTATGTTTTATGGCTTCTCCAGTAATAAACGTGATGTGGAAGAAAACGACCGTAAAAAATATGCACCATGGCAAGGTGGCAAATATGGTGGTAATTTGGTTTTTGAGGTTAACCACAAGCAGTATAAAATTGAAAGATTCTTCGGTGAAAAAAGTAAGACAGAAGATACTTTTAATTTAATTGATATGCTTTCTGGTAAACCAAGTAAAGATTATGATGAAAGTATCGGTGTTAAGCTTTTTGGTTTAGATGAGGATGCTTTTGAGCGCAGTTCCTATATTCCGCAAAAAGTCTTGAATGCTAATCCGAATGACAGTTTAACACAAAAACTGACCAATATCATTCAAGGTACAACCGCAGATTACAATTTTGAACAAGCCAAAGCACGCCTGAAAGACCAGAAAAGGAAATTAACCACTGCGCAAAAAACGGGTCAAATTGATGAACTAGAAAGTAAGATTGAAGTGGTGTTATCCGAAATTCGTGAATTAAAAGTTGAAGAACAAAGAATTCCAGTCATTCAAAATCAAATTGCAGAACAGGAAAACGAAATTGAAAAGTTAAGTAATGAACAAAATCAGATTCAAAAACAAATTAATGCGTATGGTAAGCTACAAGAAAGACAAGCTAACCAAGCGTTGTTAAATGAGTTAAGTCGTCAGGTTACTGTCACACAAAATGAAATCCAACAAAGGCAAGCCGTTTTGAATCGCCATCAAACTACATTGGCTGAGGTCGATAGTTACTTGGCTGCTGACAAAACCATTACCGCCCGGGAAAATGAAATTCGGGGTAAAACCAGTAATGATTACGCACGTCAACGCCAACAAGTATTGACAGCGTATTTTCACGGGAATGTTCCAACGGCCGAAACCGTACAATCAATTTATAATGACGTCGTTACATACAATCATTTAAAGACACAAACACAAAACGTAGCAACACCGGTGGCTGTCGCAAAGACGCGTTTTAAAAATCGCTTGTGTCTTGGTTTGGTAATTTTGGCTTTGATGAGTTTGTTGGTTGGTGCTTGTGTTTTTCAATTACAAATGGCTTTTGCGATTGCCGCCTTGGTGCTGGGGGGAGTTTTGTTGTTAGCAAGCGGGTTTCTTTATTTAGTTAATATGATTAACGCTAAAACCAGTTTGTCGTTAAATGTTGATTATGCACGCTTACAATCCGACCAAAATGAAATGTTGCGCTTACAAAAGAGCATTCTTGAATTCATTCACCAGTATGAGCAGAATCATAATTATCTGGCAGCCATTAACAGTATTATGGCTAATTTACAAGAATATGAAACCTTGCAAGCCCAAATGATACAGAATAGTAGTCAGGTTAATTCACTATCACAGATGTTAGTGGCAGAGAAACAACAAATCGCAAACTACTTGGCACAATTTATCTTTGATGAGAATCATATCACCGATAGTGAAAAATTAACTACTTTAAGACAAGTTTTAATTGACTTGGATGTATTGCAAGCGCGTTTACAAAAGGAAACCCGTGAATTGGCGCAATTTAAAAAGGATAAAAATTTTGATGCCAGTGAAACACTGGTGGATGAGATTGATATCAATACGTTGCAACAAAAAGAACAAGATTTACAGAATTTGATTGATGAACAGCGTGATGCGAAAGCGCAGTTGATGGTTAGTCTTAATCAAATTCAAAATAAATTGTCAGTATTGAGTGATAAAGAAAATGAAAAAATTAATTTGGAAAATGAACGCGATGATTTAAAGCGTCAATTGTTTGCAGTGGAGGCCGCCAGTAAATTTTTACAAGTTGCCGATGAAAGTTTGTCGTCTAAATTTTTGGCACCAATGAAACAAGGGTTAACCAAATATTTAAACATGATTACTGGACGTGACTATGATAATTTGAACTTGGATACAGATTTGAATATTACGTTTGAAGAATATGGTAAAGCTAGAAATGTTGGTCACTATAGTACTGGTTATAAAAACGCAATTGATTTAAGTCTGCGCTTTGCCTTGGTCGATGTTTTATATCGTCAAGAAAAACCATTTATTGTTCTGGACGACCCGTTTGTTAATTTGGACGACACTAAAGTTAAAAAAGCCAAACAGTTTTTACAAAACTTGTCTCAAGAATATCAGTTGATTTATTTTGCTTGTCATGAATCAAGATGCTAAACTTTTTTGCTAAATTTGTTAAAAATGTTAGTTTTCGTGTGTTGGGTAATTTATTTTCAAAATTTTTGTGGGTATGGTATACTGAATTAGATTTAAATAAAAGGAAAACATGTTATGAAAAAATCTTTGATTCTAGTTCATGTTTTTGCTCTTCTTGCGGTGGCGGTTTATGCCGTGGTGGCGGTCGTTTTCTTTTTTAATGACAAAAACAAAGTTGGTGCGGCCGATGAAGTTTTACCCGACGGAATTTATACGGTAACTTTTGATTCACGCGAGGGCACGGCGGTTGATTCACAGCAGGTTGCCAGTGGTAATAAAGTCAAGGAACCAAAGGCACCAAGTCGTAGCGGTTGCAACTTTTTAGGCTGGTATTCTGATGTTGCTTGCGAACAAATCTTTCATTTTGATACACCAATTACTAATAGCATTACATTGTATGCTAAGTGGGAAACAGTCTATTATACAATAACTTTTGACGTGCGTGGTGGAGCAGCAATTGCGCCTAAGACTGTTGTTAGTGGCACAAAAATCAAAGCCCCAACTCCGGTTTGGGAAGGCTTTGAATTCATCGGTTGGTTTAGTGATGAAGACTGTACCACGCCATTTGATTTCACCAAGCCAATTGATAGTGACAAAACCTTGTATGCGAAATGGTCGCTTGAATTAAAAAAGTCAGAGGATGGTTTGTCATATATCATTGATAAATATAACGGTGACGCGGAAAATGTAGTTCTACCAGCAACTTATAATGGTTTACCTGTAACCGCGATTGGCGCCTTTGCTTTTGAAAATTGCACGACAGTTAAATCAATTATAATTTCTGATGGTATCAAAAATATTGAAATGTGTGCTTTCTATGGTTGCAGTAACTTGACAACAATTTTGATTCCTGAAAGTGTGACAGAAATTGATGCTGCAGTATTTAGGCATTGTTCATCGTTGACGGTAATTAATTGTGTAGCAAGCAGTCAACCAGCAGGGTGGAATGCGAATTGGAATAAATATTGCAACGCAGAAGTAGTCTTCGGTTATCAGGGCTAATTCACGTCTTGTTTTTTATGCTTGCAAAGCAAATGTGGCTGTGTTATAATTAACCACATTGGTCCCGTGGTCAAGAGGTTAAGACACCACCCTTTCACGGTGGTATCATGGGTTCGATTCCCATCGGGACTACCAAAAAAAACACCATCGTGGTGTTTTTTTTTTGAAGAATTAGTATCCGTGTGGTTGAATGTGATTATCAATTTGTAAGACTTCGCAGTTGTTGATGCGGTATTTGGTAAAATCATTGTTTTCGGGTGAGCCGTAAAAATAAACTTGGGACCACATTGCAACACCAGCATGGGTTACAATTAATATGTTTTTGTTAGGGTAGCGTTTTAAAATGTCTTCCCAAAAAGAACGTATGCGTTTTTCAAGACAACCCAGTGTTTCAATATTGTATCTAGTTTCGTTTGGGTCGTTGAAATTAACGCCAAGTTCGCGCCAATCAGTTCGTCCCTCTAATTCGCCGTTGCCACGTTCTACTAGACGTTCATCAATTTGGATTGGGCTGTTAAAAATAATTTGTGCGGTTTTGATAGCTCTTTTTAAAGGACTGGAAATACAGGCGTCAAATTTGATATGGGACAATTTGGTTGCAAGTTCCTGCGCTTGGAGGATACCTGTTTGGTTTAGTTCAATATCAGCTCTACCTTGAATTTTGTGAGCCAAGTTCCAATCGGTCTGTCCATGTCTGACAACGTAAATCATGAGGTTATTATATCAACAGAGTTTTGCTTTGCAAAGTCAAATTTACTTGTTGAATTGACAATGGAAAAGTTGCATTGTTTTGCAATCTTTTATTGAATGGCAGTTAGAAATTAGTTGTTAGCATCAGCGGTTGCTTCGTTCGACTTGGTGAGCATTTTAAAAAGTCGGACAGCAATGCGGTGTTTGACACGATTGAGGAGCGAACGAAAACGGGAACCCGTTGTTCGGACTGCGAAAAAGTCGGGGCGTGTAGGTGTATGGTTCAAGAAACTGACTCCCATAGTAATTGTTTCTGCTAGTTAACAAAGCATAGAGGATAAGTAAAATGGCGGTATTGTTGGCTAAGTTAATATTACATTTGCGGGTGTAACACCAAAGAGCAATTAATGCGACAATTAAATTACGATTTGAATTCATGATAACTCCTTTTAATAAATTTTTCCGCGCGGGAAAAGTGGTTGCGTTAAGAAATTTTGGCTTTCGCTGTATTGGTTGTTTTCGGCTCGATTAATAGGTGCATAACCATAACAAGGAATTAATAAGTCACTAACCGCGGTCACCCGAACTAAAATTTTGACGGTGGCATAATTCAGCGTCAGCGCATCTTGGGTAACAATAGCACCGTCATAACCTAGTGCACCTTCGGCTGTGATAGTGTAAGGAAAGGCAGTTGCTTCGGGAATGTAAAGCACAACACTGATATTTTTGGTAAGGGTAGTGTAAGTTTGGAATTGCGTGTTGTTGCTGTCGGTTATGGTTACAGTTAGTGGCAAAATGACTGTTGCTGTAACACGTGCACAATGCGTGTTATCGCCGAGTGGTGTAATGTTAATGTTTGTCATTTGCGTTTCAGTTGCGTTGGATTGAACACGGTTGACAGTTAATGGCGCCACAGCTGTGGCTGGAATCGTGCCAACGGGAATTTGTAATTGTGCGTCTTGGGTAACGACCATCGCGCTATCTAAAACGCGTGGGACAGAAACCACTACACGGTTCATATTTACTTCTCCTTTTATGTGCTTTATTTATGCGGCAAATAATTTTTGTGTGAATGTTAAATAATAACCGTATGAGAAAAGTATGGTGGCGCGTCGGCGTTTTGGTTTTGGTGACAGCTTTATTGGCCGGTTTTTTTGCGGGTGTCATGTGGTTGGCGGGAACGCGAGTAACAGCTTATGTCAATGCAACTGCGGTTGGTGATACTTCTGCGCGTGGTATGTGCACTATGGACGTGGCAACTGGTCGCGTTTTATTTGCACATAACGCACACCAAACCATGGGCATGGCATCAACAACAAAAGTTGTAACGGCCTTGACAGTGTTGGAAAATTGCCAAGATTTAGATACTAAAATCCGTGTTGCCGATGCTGCCATTGGCATTGAAGGTAGCAGTATTTATTTGCAAAAAGGCGAGGAATTAACTATCCGTGAATTATTGTATGGTTTAATGTTACGTTCGGGTAATGATGCGGCAGTGGCTTTGGCGCTGGCAATCGCGCCCAGTGTTGCAGATTTTGCGACATTGATGAACCAAACCGCAGTTAAGTATGGTGCCAAAAATACACACTTTGTCAATCCACATGGCTTAGATGACCCCGAACATTATACAACCGCTTATGATTTGGCATTGTTAAGTGCGGTGGCGTTGCGCAATCCGACTTTTGTGGAAATTTGTTCGGCTACAGAAAAACGCATTACTGGGGTCAATATTCCACGTGTACTAATTAATAAAAATAAGCTGTTAAAAACTTTGGATGGTTGCATCGGTGTGAAAACTGGCTATACCAAAAAGACTGGTCGTTCGTTTGTCGGGGCACGTGAAGTGGATGGTCAAAAAATTGTCTGTGTGGTTTTGAACTGTGGACCCATGTTTCCAGAATCTGCGCAACTACTGAAAGATGCGGACACACTTTATCATAATAAAGCGGTTTTAGCAGCGGAAGAAATTTTTGTTGATAAAAATGGTGTTAAAGGAGTAGCCTTGACCGATTTTAGTTATCCATTAACGCAGGACGAACTGCAACAGTTAGAAATGATTATTGTTGAAGATACTGTGATTGTTAGATTAAATGGTGAAACCATTTACCAAGGTGCATGTGTAAATTTAGGTAATGATTTAACGCTAAACTCTTGAAATTACCAAAAATGTATGACATAATTAAATATGTTTAAATTTAATAACAAACCGGAAAATCAAAAGAAATGCACTTTGTTGCCAGAAGATAAGGGACATAAAGTAATTAAAGTTGATTTGGTTCCCGATAAAACCCAAGGCGAAACCGCTCGTGCCATTTTGTATGTCGCGCCGAATGGTTCCGTTATTGAACATTCACACGAAAAAACCAAAAACAAAGATTCTGAAGTCTATATCGATTTGTTGGATATTGCCCGTAATGGTGTTGATAAAATGCACAGTTCTGTTGATGTTGCAGGTAGTAATTCACCTAGCGGAATGTTAACACATCGCATTGAAGACCGTTTGCAACCGCAAGTATATTTAGCCATCAAAAAAGGGCAAGATAAAAATGCCTGGCAAAGTTTGGACAAAGACGTGAAAGGCTATCTGCACGGCCTGCATTTTGGCTGTGGCTTATATGGCAATACCATTAATCTTGTTTCGAATTCATTGGGTAAAAACAAAGAATTTGTTGCAATTGATTTTGAAACCAACAAAGTCAGCTATATTGGTAGCAGTCAAGAAAAGGGTCAAGAAAGTTATCAAGAATTCACCACCTTGGACGAACTTTTGTACCCACAAAAAGACTTTGGCATGGAAAGATAATTATATATCTAAATTTTCATAATTAAATAGTGGCGAATTTAAGAATTCAGAAGCCGTCATCTGAAAACCATCAGCAATTGCAATGATGGTTTTTAAATTTACTCCTTTGGCTTTGTTTTTCATAATGCTTTTAACGGTATCATGTGAAAGGCAGGCTTCGTGTTCTAGTTTGTATTGAGTCATATTTTTAAGTTTCAATAATTCGGAAATTCTTAACGCAACGGCTTGACTAACATTAATTTGATTGTCCATGGCTTACTCCTATGGGTTATTTTTGACCCTTCAGTGTATACTTATAATTTTTAATTTTAGGGGTTAAGTTTGACTGCTGCTTGACAGTGAAAAATTGCGCTGATATAATTTTTACGGGTTAAATATAACCCGTAAAACAGGAAGTAGTAACAAATGACAAGCAATCAAAATTTAAGGGCTGCAAGTAAAGCGAAAAACGATGAATTTTACACACAATTAGTTGATATTGAATTAGAATTAAAACATTACAAGGAACATTTTAAAAACAAAGTTATTTTTTGTAATTGTGATGACCCTTATGAAAGTAATTTTTTCAAATACTTTGCCATGAATTTTAACTATTTAGGTTTGAAAAAATTAATTGCCACTTGTTATGATAATTCGCCAATTGTTTATACTCAGTTTTCTATATTGGGTGTAAATGAAAATAAAATCTATCCAAACGAAAATCGTCATGCTTATAAAATTGAAATTAACGAAGTTGAAGATATGAATCATGACGGGGCAATTGATTTAAGTGATGTGCAGTTGTTATTACAAAACAAAAAGAACACTCTTGTCCACTTAAAGGGTGATGGCGATTTTCGTAGTGAAGAATGTGTTGAACTTTTAAAACAAGCCGACATCGTTGTAACTAATCCGCCATTTTCTTTGTTCCGTGAATATGTATCTCAACTCGTAGAGTATAATAAAAAATTTTTAATTATCGGCAATAAAAATGCGATTACATATAAAGAAATTTTCAAACTAATTAAAGAAAATATGTTATGGCTTGGTTATAGAAATATCAATTCGGATATGTGGTTAATAGTTCCCGGAAATTATGCTTGTGAAAAAGTAATTGATGGAAAAAGATTAAAACATATTATGGCGTGTTGGTTTACAAATCTTGAAACGACAAAAAGACATGAAAACTTGATTTTGTATAAACACTATAATCCTGATGAGTATCCCAAATATGATAATTATGACGCCATTAATATTGATAAAACATGTGATATTCCTTGCGACTATGATGGTTGTATGGGGGTTCCAATAACATTTTTGGATAAGTATAACCCTGACCAGTTTGAAATTCTTGGCGATAGTCGATTCCATGATGGGCAAGAATTTTCAGATGATATAAATATTCTTAATGGTAAGGCTCTTTACAGACGACTTCTAATCCGTAGAAAATAATAAATTCTTAATAAGGAGAAAAAATGGAAATTAAATTACACGAAATTTTAGTAAAAGATGTTGTTAATGGTTACAAGGATAGCCAAGAAAATGGTGTTGTTGGGTTCGGTGGGAAATTAAATATTCGTCCGGTGTATCAAAGAGAGTTCGTTTATAAAGAAAAACAACGCAATGCCGTCATTGAAACACTACGACAAAATTTCCCGCTAAATGTGATGTATTGGGCGGAAACCGATGACGGCAATTACGAATTACTAGACGGACAACAAAGAACACTGAGTATTTGCCAATATGTGAATAATGACTATTCTATCAATAGTCGTGGCTTTGAAAATTTAACCCAAGCAGAAAAAGACCAGGTTCTCAATTACAAATTGATGGTGTATATCTGCAAGGGTAACGATAAAGAAAAATTAGACTGGTTTAAGATTATCAATATCGCTGGCGTTCAACTGAAAGAACAAGAATTGCGTAACGCAATTTATACTGGACCATGGTTGTCGGATGCAAAACGCTATTTCAGTAAAATTGGTTGTGTGGCTTATCAAATTGGTAACAAATATGTTAATGGCGAAGTCAACCGTCAAGATTATTTAGAAACTGCATTAAGTTGGATTGCAGCAAAAGAAAATATCAAATTGGAAGATTATATGGCTAATCATCAACACGATACTCACGCAACACCATTGTGGCAATATTTCCAAAATGTAATTAACTGGGTGGAAAGTATTTTCCCGCATTATCGCAAAGAAATGAAGGGTTTGGAGTGGGGTTTGTTGTATAATGCTTATGGTCAAAAAAACTATAACCCGCAAGAATTAGAAACAAAGATTGTTGAGCTGATGCAGGACGATGATGTTACCAAACGCAGTGGTATTTATGAATACTTATTAAGTGGCAACGAAAAGTTTTTAAATATTCGCGCATTTACCGATAATGAAAAACGCCAAGTTTACGAACGACAACAAGGTATTTGTCCGCATTGTAAAAATGAACATCGCGAAAAAACACATTATGAAATTGAAGAAATGGAAGCCGACCACATTACGCCTTGGTGCGAAGGCGGCAAAACCGAAGTTGCAAACTGCCAAATGCTTTGCCGCGAACACAATCGAATGAAGAGTAGTAAATAATTGGTGCGACGAGCAATGCGAAGTATTGCGAAAACGCAGCCCACGAATACAGAAAGTGTGGTGCGAACGAGAGGATTTGAACCTCCAAGAATGCGCTTCTGAGACGCACGCGTATGCCAGTTCCGCCACGCTCGCAAGTGGTATAGCATAAATCATTTCGGCGTCTTTGTCAAAAGTTGCGGGTACCTGGAAAAAGGTTTGTCAAAAACCGTGTTTATGTGTAATTTATAACTGTGGTATTAAAACGCATTATGATGAATGGCTTCAAGTCGTTCGCTGACAAAATCGAAATTGATTTTGGCAGTGGTATTACTGGAATTGTTGGACCGAATGGTTGCGGTAAGAGTAATGTTAGTGATGCGATTAAATGGGTATTAGGGGAACAAAGTTATAAAGCGGTGCGTGGTTCTTCCATGCAGGACGTTATCTTTAAGGGTACGGCAAATCGTAAAATGCAGTCGTACGCCGAAGTTGCATTGGTCTTTGATAACCGCACCCGTGTTTTTGATATTGATGAAACTGAAGTTACAATTTCACGTAAGTTGTACCGTGACGGTGAAAGCGAATATGCGTTAAACGGGCAACCGACACGTTTGAAGGATATTAACAACTTATTACATGACAGTGGTATCGACCGTGACGGTCTAACGATTATCAGTCAGGGACAAGTTGCCAACTTGGTCGCGGCTAAACCTGAAGACCGCCGTGGTATTTTTGAGGAAGCGGCGGGTATTGCAAAATTCCGTGCGCGTAAAGATGAGGCCGAACGTAAACTTGACCGTACCACGCAAGAATTGGTACGTGTTAGTGATGTCTTGGCAGAAATTGAACGTAACTTGGGTCCATTGATGAAGCAGGCGGAAAAGGCTCAAAAATATTTACAATTAAAAGAAGAATTAAAAAAATTAGAAATCAATTTATTTATTTATAAGTATGACCATGTGGCCGAAGAAAAAGCCAAAGCCCAAGCCGAAGCCGATGGCTTAGACAAAGAATTAAAACAACTACAAGCACAGTTGGAAATGATGGATCGTGCCAGCGCTAATGGCATGCAAGAGTTATCAGCCTTAGATAAAAAAGTGGCTGAATTGCGCGACCAAATTTTAGCCTTGTCTTTGGACAATCAACGTCAAAGTGGTGAGCAATTATTGTATCAAGCTACGGCGGACAGTTTGCACCAAGCCGAATTACAACGTGAACAATTACTTTCTAAAAAACAAATGATTGCGAACATTATTGATTCGGGTGAAGGTTTTAAATTCAGTGTTAAAAAATTAATCGAAGAACGTAATCGTAACAGTGCGGTAGCACGGGCGATTGTTGGTGTCGTTTCGCAAGAGTTATCCGTACCGCCTGAATTAGAAACTGCGATTGAAATGGCTTTGGGTGCGGCGGCGCAAAACGTTATTACACATGATGAAGATGATGCGAAAGAATTAGTGCATTTATTAGCTAGTAAGAATTTGGGACGGGCAACTTTCTTGCCAATTACGGCGGTCAAGGCACGTGACATTAAACCTGATGAACGTGCAATTTTGCGTGGTATGGGTCAGCGTGTTTTAGGTGTTGCCAGTGAGTTAGTAGAATATAAACCGGAAATCGCAGGAGTTGTTTCTAACTTACTGGGTCGCGTGATTGTGTGTGATAATCTTGATTCGGCAATTGCTTTGTCGCGTCAAGCCCACTATGCGTTTAAAGTTGTGACTTTGGACGGTGATATTATTGAACCACGCGGTAGCATTACCGGTGGTAGCAAGAATGCCGTTACCAATACTTTGTGGCATACTAACAACTTAAAACAAATCGAAGCCAACTTGGTAGAAGTGGATAAAAACATTGCTGCTTTGCGCGAAAAGTTGAACCAATTAAAAGTTGATACGAAAGATAATCATGTCAGTGAAGCACAAACCAAATTGGAACAATTAAAAGATGAGTTGGCGAAGACTATTGCCGAACGTGATAATTTGCATTACGCCACAGGAACATCGGTTTCGGGTCGTACGGAACTATCAGAGCAAATTAACGCTTTACAAGTAAAATACTATTACGCAACTAATTTGTTAACCCGTATGGATGCTGAAATTGAAAACTTAAGTCAACGTATTACTGAAGAATACAATTTGAATTATAGCGCTTGTTACGAACAACGTGACCCTGAATTTGATATTGTAGCGGCAGAACCACGTATTGAGGAACTGCGTCGTGCCATCCATCATTTGGGTAATGTTAATTTGGATGCGATTGAACAAGTTAAAGCCGACAGCGAACGTTACGAAACCTATAAAGCCCAAAGCGATGATTTGTTTGCGGCGAAACAAGATTTGGAAAAAGTTATGCGCGATTTGTCGCAACAAATGGAAAAGAATTTTAAAACCGCTTTTGAACAAATCAATAAAAACTTTGGCACAGTCTTCTCTGAGTTGTTTGGTGGTGGTACCGCTAAATTGGTTTTGACTGATGCGGAAAATTTCTTGGAATGTGGTATTGAAATTATTGCCGAACCACCGGGAAAGAAACTTTCTTCGAACCTGTCTTTATTGTCGGGTGGTGAAAAGGCTTTGACCGCAATCGCGATTTTGTTTGCCATCTTGAAATACAAGAGTATGCCTTTCTGTTTGCTCGATGAAATTGAAGCGGCCTTGGATGATGCGAACGTTACCCGTTTCGCCAGTTACTTGCATCACTTCTCGGGCGATACTCAGTTTATTGTAATTACCCACCGTAAGCCAACTATGGAACTGGCTGACCGCCTTTATGGTATTACCATGGAAGAAAAGGGTGTCAGCAAGATTGTCTCGGTAAAATTGGCAGAATAACTTTGATTTTACTTTTCTTGGATAAACACTTGCTTTTTTCGTTGTTTTGCCATATATTATATTTTATCGGGGATTGGCGCAGGGGTAG
This sequence comes from uncultured Clostridia bacterium, assembly GCA_946630785.1. Taxonomy (GTDB): domain Bacteria; phylum Bacillota; class Clostridia; order Christensenellales; family UBA1242; genus RGIG8050. The sequence continues at coordinate 24,262 of CAMOZC010000006.1, forward strand.
CGCGCTTGTTTTGGGAGCAAGAGGCCGTGAGTTCAAATCCCACATCCCCGACCATTAAGGGAATTAAAAGTCAGCATCGTGCTGGCTTTTTTTATTTTGTTGGATAAGAATTTGTTTTATGGTAGACTTATTGTCATGAATGAAACCGATAACCAAATATCGCTAACTGGCACAACTAAAACACATCAACGAATGATTGATGATTTTAATGCGCTTTTTTCCAATGAAGATTTGTTTGCTACAATCGCGGTGGGCGATGCGGTTGATTTGCCACAAAGTAAAACCGAACCAGAAGAATTATACCATTGCAATTTACGTCAACCCGAATGGGCATATCATACTAAATTAACTCACATAGCCGAAGATTTTTTTCAACGTGGTTTAAAGCAAAAACAAATTGACCGTGAGATGTAATTTTTCAATTTTTTGTTAAGGTTAATTTGTGTTATCGCTTGATTTTATCAAAAAGGATAGTCAAATACTTTGGCTTTGTGTTACCATAAATTCATGGAAGAGAACACCGATTTTACCAGGGATAGGGGTTGTCCAGAATTTTGGAGCGTATATAAGCGGTATGTCAAAAAACATTTGGAAATGTTAAATCAGTACATTAAATGTCCTTTTGTTGATCCAGATTTAAATAGTGAAATTTTGCAAAAAGCGCATACGATGTCTTGGAGTAGAACTTTGCCAAATGGACAAGAAATGTCATTAAAACCCAAGAAAGAAAAAGAAGAAGATGGTTGGGTGTTAAAATGGGGGGATGATAATCGCTATGGAAGTGATATAATCGTCACCAGTTTTATTAGTTACAATTGGAAAGAAAAAAAATGTGACATGTTTATAAAAGAAATTGAAAATACTGAAGAATTCTATCGCAATATTGGCAGTTTTACTATTTTCCCGAAACACGAGAACAGTATCAATCAAAGCAGAGGGCGTAGTCCAATTTATGATCGATTTGATTTAACATTGGAATGTATTCGTAAATATTACAATCAGCAGGAAAGTCTGTTGTCGGATGTGTTAAAAAATGACAGTAACTTTTTTCAATTATTTAACAATTTTAAGGGTTATGTAGACTTCTTTTGTTTTCAAGATTTAGTAGATGATGATTATACCCGCGTTCGTGATTTAATGCGTGGTGGTTTCGTTAATGAAAAGTCTTTTGCATCGCCACTGCCAGAAAATGTTGCTGAATACGAACAATGGATGAATAACCAATTAAAATTTGTCAAAGAACGAACCAAAAGAATTAAGCCATTGCTTTTAATTGCCAGTGATTTTACTTATAACACGAAAGACGAGAATGGTGTACGAACGCCCTGTAAGATTCCCGATAAAAACGGAATTTTGACTTTTATTGATCGTTACACACATGGACGTAAATGTTTGTTAGTGATTGCTAATGACCCCAATGATTATGAAGATAACGACAATGTGGCACAGGTTTTGGGTCAAGCCTTTGCTATGACCAACCGAAAATTTGACGAAGTCAAAGTCTTAGATAATCGCACACGCGACCAAACTGAAACACTAATTAAAAATGCCAATTTAATCTTTATGCGTGGTGGTGAAATTATTCGACAATTAGAATTTTTACAACAAATTAATTTCAAGGAATTGATTCAAACAAATCGTGGCGTGGTAATTTCTGTTTCGGCGGCATCAATGTGTTTGACGAAAACTATTTGTAATTTTCCAGAGCATGAAAAAGAATTAAATCAAAAACGTTTAATTGACGGTCTTGGATTGGTTGATGTTAGGCTTATTCCGCATTTTGACGGCGAGAATTCGGCTTATCAAGGTTACACGGATTTTTCTAATCTGGTTCAAGACTATATTTTACCATATAGTGATGAATATGTGATTGACGCTTTACCGAATGGTTCGTTCATTATGTATGATGGAAACGAACTGCAGTTTTTTGGCCCATACTATCAAATTGACAAGCGTAAAATTAAACGTGGCGACAATGAAAAGTATTAGTATTAAATTATCATTAAATAAGTTTCAATTATGCGGACTCAGGGTAACTGGGTTCGTTTTTATATATTTAGAGGACTTGAAAATGAAAGAGTTCTGTGCTACAATCATTGTCATTAAAATGGAGAAAAATGATGCAAAATACTAACCCAATGTATGTTCAAAATTGTGAAAAATTTATTCAGGAAATTGTTACGGCTGTAATTGGTAACGGTGATTTTTCAAATTATTCCCATGAAGGGATTATTGACTTTGGTGGTAAGATTGGTAATGACGTTTTGTATCATGGCATTTATGGACTGAATCATCATGATTTAGGAGTTGTTAAAAATACAAATACAATGACTAGGGTCGCTTTGTCACAAATGGTTAAACCACATACAAGTAAAGCGCTGTGTTATTTTGAATACAAGTCTTCACGATGGAATTATGAAAAACAAACCGCGTTAGAAAAAGACGAATTAAAGCATACCATTTTGGTGAAAACACCTAAGGTTTTGGCGAAAGGAAGTCGGGCAAACATTAAAGATTGTGGTGGCTTTTCGCGTGATGGCGTGGAAGGTATTTTGCGTGTAGAATATGGTAAAGGTGAAGACCCGGATTTATTCTTAGCTAATTTATTCCAAACGATTGAAAGAAGTCAACAGCACGCCAAGGAAACAATTAATCAACAAGTGGAACAATCTGGAACGGGTAAAAAATTAAGTAAATTAAATCTCATCGCTAAATTAGCCCATTTAGTTCGCAGACAACGTACAACAGAGCAAACGCAAGAAATGTAATTTGGGTGCAAATAAATCTCTTGACTTATGTGGGTTTAAACAAAATAATTAAATGTAGGATTTATGGAATTATTAGCACCAGCGGGAGATATTAAAAGTTTTTATGCGGCAGTTTATCACGGCGCAGATGCAGTTTATTTAGGACTGCAAACTTTTAACGCGCGTATTAAGGCGGATAATTTTACCACGGAAAACATCGTTGATATTGTAAAGTTTGCTCATTTGTATGGTGTTAAAGTTTATGTCACTGTTAATATTTTAATTGGTGACGAAGAGGTTGAAGATTTCTTGGCGACTGTGCGTGCGTGTGTGCGTGCCAATGTTGATGCCTATATTATCCAAGATTTGGGTATGGCGCATTTGTTACGTGAACATTTTCCGAACATTGTGTTGCATGCCAGCACACAAATGGGTGTGCATAATTTAAGCGGTGCAAAGGTTTTAGAACAGTTGGGCTTTAAACGCGTGGTTTTGTCGCGTGAAACTAAGTTGGCAGATATTAAATTAATTCGGGCACAAACGAAGTTGGAAATTGAATATTTTGTGCAGGGTGCCTTGTGCGTGGCGTTTTCCGGAAATTGTTATTTAAGTTCGTTAAAAAACGGCAACAGTGGTAACCGTGGAAAATGTTTGCAACTGTGCCGTTTACCTTATCAAGTTTATGCAGGAGAAAAGTTATTAGCTGAAGGTTATTATTTATCTGCCAAAGATTTGTGTCTAATGAAGCGTTTGCCGGAGTTATCTGCGGCAGGAGTTGATTCTTTAAAGATTGAAGGTCGTTTAAAACGCGCTAGTTATGTAGCGCAAGTTACCCGCAGTTATCGCCAAGCGTTAGATGATTTTAATTCGGTAAAAATTGAACAAGAGAAGCAAAAAATCAGTGCTTTATTTTCACGCGGTGAATTTAACGAACAAGCTTATTTACAAAACAATTTTAAAATCATTAATCCGCAAATTGGACACCATCAAGGACGAAAAATTGGTACAGTGGTAGCTGTTTGCAAATTTAAAGATATTCACAAAATTACGTTACAAATCAAAGAAATGATTGGACAAAACGATGCATTGCGCTTAATTCAAGGAGAACGTCAGTTTAGCCTTGGCGTGGGTAACGTTAATGTATTAGGAAACGGATGTGTGGATATTTTTTCTAAGCAAAACATTCCTGTGGGTTGTGACGTTTATTTACTAAAAAGTGAGGCCAAGGAAAAAGTACTCAGTGATTACGTACGTTATTTAGCGGTGGATTTTTATTTTACGGGTAGGATTGGCCAACCGGCACAATTGGTCGCCAACCATGGGGATGTTTCTGTGACAGTGAATGGGACAAAGCCGTTGGAAAAAGCGCGTACGGCAGGTGCTACTGATGAACAAGTTAAAAAACAGTTGGAAAAGTTAAATGATACTAAGTTTCGTTTGAATTATTTAGAATGCTTAATGGATAATGTTTTTTTACCTGTGGCGGAGTTAAATGCTTTAAGGCGTGCGGCTATCAGCGCGCTGGAACAAGCGATATTGGAACAATACAATGCTCATTTACCCAAGATTATCGAAAATCATATTTATCATCAACCTGCTATTAATGTACCGAAAAAGAATTTTTATTTAATTTCGGATGTTAAAGATTTAAATCATGTAAACCTCAATCATTTTTCGGTAATTCTGTGTCCGACCGAGTATCATGTCGCAGCAGTTCGCCAACTTGTGTCGGCAGTGACCGAAAGCGGTGTTGATAAGACTGCCTTATATCTTAATTTGCCGACAGTGGCTACTCAAACTGAAATGCAAATTTTGGATGAGATTTTAACGCAAATTCAAATTGGTATCGTTGCTAATAATTATGCTCATTTGCAATGGGCATCACAATATCCAACCATCGCGGGAATTGGTTTAAATGTGTATAATCGTTATACGGCAGAAACATTGCTAAAATTGGGGTGTGAAAACGTGATTTGGTCGATTGAAAAAAATCCCGCCGCCGATTATGGCAGTGCTTTGGTAAGTGGTTATCCGGCATTGATGACGTTATGCCATTGTCCAGTGCGTGAAGTCTATGGTTCAGATTGTGCTAAATGTCGTTACCATAATGATTTAATTTATCAAGACGAAAGAAACAATCGTTATCGGTTCCGTCGCTTAAAAATTCAACATTGTTACTTTGAATTATATAGCGAAGAGCCATATCAAAAAGTTACCAATACGGGTAAAATTTACGATTTAAGGGAGTATCATGGAAAACTATGAAGTCATAATTATTGGCGCGGGTGCCAGTGGCATCATGTGCGCTTTGAATGTCAAATCTAAAACTTTGTTGGTTGAAGCCAGCGACCGCATTGGTAAAAAAATTTTGGCTACCGGTAATGGTAAATGTAATTTGACCAATAACCAGCTGAGCGTTGCTAGTTATAACACACCTTTGGTGGAAAAATATTTTTCACAATTTAACCAAAACCAGACGTTAAAATATTTTGAGAATTTAGGCATTTTCACCTATGCAGACCAATCTGGAAGAAGGTATCCATTTTCTAATAGTGCGAATACAGTTTTGGATCTTTTATTGAAAAAACTAAATGCTAAGGACAACGTTAAAGTTGTTGTGAATAGTATGCCAATGACAATTAAGCGTTTCAACGACGGTTTTTTGGTAACGACCAAGACACAAACCTATTTTGGTCATAAATTAGTTTTAGCAACAGGTGGCAACAGTGGAACTCAATATTTAAACCAACTTAAAATTGCTTATCAACCTTTCCGTCCGAGTTTGGTGGGTTTACGTACTACCAAAAACAAAGGTTTGGCAGGAGTGCGCGTTAGCAACGTTAAAGTAACCATGAATCAATTCTCAGAGGTCGGTGAAATTTTATTTAAAGAAGACGGTATCAGTGGAATTGTGATTTTTAATTTATCGGCTTATTTAGCAAGAAATCAAATTAGTACGGGAAAAATCAGCCTGGACTTATTGACGGAAATTGAACGTGAACAGTTGTTCACAATGCTGCAAACCAGTATTCAAAACAACCCGCAGTATTTGTTGGTTGATATTTTGGAAGGATTTTTGCACAAAAGCTTGGCGAAAAACATTTTGGAAAAACTATCTTTAGACAAAACCTTGGCAGAAGATTGTACGTTAAATAACATGATTAACTTGGTAGAGAATATCAAAAATTATGTTGTCACATTTACTGGCTATGCGGATAATCAACAAGTCCACACTGGTGGAGTTGATTTAAAAGATTTGGATGATAATCTGCAACACAAGCAAGTGAAAAATTTATACTGCTGTGGAGAGTTAGTGAATGTGGATGGTGTTTGCGGTGGCTATAATTTGCAATGGGCGTGGAGTAGTGGCAAAATTGTCGGTGATTGTCTGTAGATTATTGCTTTTAGTCTTGAATTTTAACCATTAATTATGGTAAGATAACACCATGAATTTTTACGAATCGGACCAATCATGCAATCTGCAAATTATTGAAAAAGTATTATCGAAAGCTTATGACCGTAAACGCGTTATCAATACTGAAAAAAATCCAACGAATGAACATGAAGGTCACTATTGGGGTAAATTAGGCGCGGACGTGGCATATTATGGTCATTGGGTTGCGGCAGATGATGAATTAAAACAGGCCGATGTTAAATATGCAAATGAAAGAATTAAATTTGTGATTAATGGTGGACAGCCTTTTGCAAATATTAATATTAAGCATGGATTGACGCCAGAAACCGAAAAATACAAAGCAATGCCAACAACTACGATTCAATTCTTTTCACCGCGTTGTGGCGATAATGGCGTTTTGACGAGAGAAAAAAACGGGTTAAAACAAATACAAATTTTTCATGCTCCTGACGAAACTGCCGATAGTGCCATTAATGATTTCTATGATGTGATTGCTTACAGTATTGCGAAACGCTTGGCTGATATTAACCAAAGTAGACAATGTTAAAATATATTTAATTATAAAAAAGACCCGCTACTGTTGCGGGTCTTTTTTTTTTGTTGTTTCACATTTTATCAATGATGGATTGACGTTTGGCGTCGTATTCTTCTTTGGTGATTAAACCTTTGTCATACATTGATTTGATCTTTTCCAACTGAGTTTCGACATCGCTGCTTGTTGGTTTAGCTGGTTCATCATCGTCATCTTCTAAATCAATTAAACCAATATCTTTGTTTAATTTACGGCTCTTGCCTAAAATAGCATTGCGTACACGGCGTTTGCGTGAATTAGTGATAATACCATAAACAACACCAAGGTAAATGCAGGCTAACATTAAGAATGGCCATTGCGCAGCAACAAACTGCCAAGTGGATGCTGAATATGTGATTTCACCAGGTTGAATCACGATACCGCATAACAAAGCGGAAAGGTAGAAATCCAAATAAAGAATACTGAGGTAAGCAATCGCTTGGAAGGGAATATATTTGGCTTGGTATTTGATGATAAAATTTCCGATAAAGGATGCAACGATAACTTGGAATGAAATAATTAAAGTAACGCGAACCAAGTGAATAACAGATAAATTTTCAACGTTTTGCGCACGATAAGCGTGGAAAATGATAGCAGTACAGATAATCCATAAAATTACACAGATAGCAACAGCAACTAAGAAAACTATTGATATAATCTTATATTGCTTTTGTTCTAGATATTTGGCCCATGGTAAAACTAATAAAACACCAAATAATAATAAACCAACAATGATTGTAAATTCGATTAAAACATTGTTGACTTCTACTGCACCAGTCGTAAAAATAACGACCAAACCAATAACCAGCATAATACCGATTAGGGCAATGTTTTGTAACAACTTAAATAAATTAAATTTTTTATTTTGTTCCATTTTTTCTCCTTTTGAATGATATATATCTATTTTAACATTTGGCTAAAAATATCGTCAAACTAAAAACACATAAAAATTTGATGTAATTATTGCGCTCATTTATCGGTGGTGGTATAATTACTTTGATGGATAAATTCAAAAATGCCATTAACAATTTAAAAGCAAAAATTTGTGAAAAACTTAATAAAAATGCGGAAACTACAGCAAACACAATTAATGAAGAAAATTTGGTTATTGTCAGTGATTATGCGGTGGCTCAGGGTGCACAATGTAATGAGTTAACTGGTGACGAAGTGCATGACCGCTATCATTGGATTAAGCGTGAAGAGTTGCAACCAAAATTTCATGAAACTAAAGGAGAACTGATTCCTAATTTTTATGAAAAACCGACCGGCATGATTATGGATTTTCAGGATACTTTTTATCACCGCTTAAAAGTAGAAGGTGGCTATTTAACCCATAATCATGAATATGTTTATTTCCCACAAAAGCGCGTGGAACAAGAACTGAGTGATTATTTGACCCAAGCAGCTTTGGGCAAAGTTGTTTTACCAGAAAGTGAGTTTGGTCCATTGGCATACAAGGTTAGACAGTATGGAACTGAAATTCGTAACGGTATAGATACTGCATCATATTACTATCAAGGTCAAGCCTATTGCGTCCGTGTTGATAAACAAAATAATCAAGCACAATGGTTTTACTATCGTCCGGTTATCGCGAAGTGGGCGGGCGACAATATTGAGTGTGAAGATGTTTTATTGGCAGACTGTTCTTTTAACCGTGATAAATTTTTAGCCGACTTAAAAGATAGTGTGGCTTTAAATCATTCGATTCCTTTATTATACGCACGTACGCCACGACCAAACGAAAAATCCGACTTGGGTGACGACGGTTTAGAAAAGTAAGTTTGTTATTGATTGGTGTCAGCGACAGGACTTGAACCTGCAGAAACTGGTTCCTAAGACCAGCGCGTATGCCATTCCGCCACGCTGACATGCAAAGTATTATAACTGATAAATCAGGATTTGTGCAAGTCGTTCTCGTGCCATTAATTAAGTTCAATTTGAATTAGATATTTGGCGTTGTTGGGAAACGTAACTTCAAAATCATGTACGGTTGCGTGCAGTAATGTTCGACAAATGTCATCCACATAGGCGCGACACTCTTCAAGGTTATTTAAAACTAAATAGTCTAACTGCTGTCTGGATGCGTCAAAATCATGTTGGTGTAAATAATGAAAAGTATGTTGGCTGGTGTGTGTCTGTATGGCGTTTGGTATTTGTGCCGATTCGTTCAGACTTTGTGCCGTAATGGTAACGTTGGTATGGTTAGGGAGTGTTAATCTAATTTGATTCGCGTTGAGAGTAAAATTGTTGGCGATTTCTTTTTGAAATATCGCCTGCATAGTTTGCAAAATTGGACTAATTAATTGTTTTGTTTTTTTCATAAGTTTGAATAAAGTATTGACGATAAATTTAATGTTATGCGAATTTAATTTAAATCCCAATTAATTGGCAGTTTACCATGTGCTATTAGATAAGTGTTAGTTTGTGAAAAATGTTTACAACCGAAAAAGCCACGATAAACGGAAAGCGGCGAAGGATGCGCACATTGTAAAATTAAATGTTTGTGACTGTCAATTAATTGCGCTTTGCTGCGAGCGTTGCCGCCCCATAAAATGAAAACGGTGTTTTTGGTGTGTTCACTAATTAATTTAATTACCGCATCGGTGAACCAAGCCCATCCGCAATTCGCGTGGGAGTTGGCTTGGTGGGCGCGTACCGTTAGTGTTGTGTTTAAAAGTAAAACTCCGCTTTGTGCCCATTTAGTTAAATCACCACAAGCGGGTTCTTGAATGTTTAAGTCACTTTGAATTTCTTTAAAAATGTTTTGCAGCGACGGCGGCAGTGGTACGCCAGGTTTAACGGAAAAACACAGCCCGTGTGCTTGACCGGGTTCGTGATAAGGGTCTTGCCCCAAAATAACACAGCGTACTTGGTCAAGTGGTGTCATGCGGAAGCAGTTATATAAATCGTACATGTCGGGATAAACAGTACGGGTGGCGTATTCGCGCTTTAAAAATTCACGGATTTTTAAATAACGTTCATCCGCGAATAATGGTGCTAACAACTCGTCCCAACCGCCACCTAATGGTTGCATGTGAGCAGTATATCACGAAACCACCATTCGTACCAAATTGTCAGTAAGTTTTTTGCGGGCGGACAAATCACTGGTAGAACAGAAAGCAGTTGACTTTTTGGCT
>CAMOZC010000007.1 GCA_946630785.1 uncultured Clostridia bacterium
AATGTTCCATATTCAATGCTGGTGACACTTTCGGGAATTGTAATACTCGTTAAACCAGTACAACCAGAGAATGCACTGCTACCAATACTGGTGACACTTTCAGGAATTGTAATACTCGTTAAACCAGTACAACCAGAGAATGCACTGTAACCAATACCGGTGACACTTTCGGGAATTGTAATGCTGGTTAAACTACTGCAACCTTCAAATGTTCTATATTCAATGCTGGTGACACTTTCGGGAATTGTAATACTCGTTAAACTACTACATCCTTCAAATGCGGAACCACCAAAGCTAGTGACACTTTCGGGAATTGTAATGCTGGTTAAACCACTACAACCAGAGAATGCACTGTAACCAATACCGGTGACACTTTCGGGAATTGTAATACTGGTTAAACCACTGCAACCAGAGAACGCATATTCACCAATGCTGGTAACACTTTCAGGAATTGTAATACTGGTTAAACCACTACAACCAGAGAATACACCACTAATACTGGTGACACTTTCGGGAATTGTGATACTCGTTAAACCACTACAGCCGGAGAGTGCATAATTACCAATACTGGTAACACTTTCGGGAATTGTAATACTCGTTAAACCACCGCAACCGGAGAATGCGGAATTGCCAATACTGGTGACACTTTCGGGAATTACAATATTGGTTAAACCAGTACAATAATTGAATGCACCCTCACTAATACTGGTAACACTTTCGGGAATTGTAATACTGGTTAAACCACTGCATCTATAGAACGCATAATTACCAATGCTGGTAACACTTTCAGGAATTGTAATACTCGTTAAGCCAGTGCAATATCGGAATGCATTATCACTAATACTGGTGACACTTTCGGGAATTGTAATACTAGTTAAACCACTACAACCGGAGAATGCATATTCGCTAATACTGGTGACAGTAATATCATTTATAGTCTTAGGAATTACTATACGGTATTTTTTATTCTTAATCCATTGTTTTCCATCCGCGGTAAATGCACTACCACCATTCCAGGAATACCCTGTTCCCAATACACCATCACTGGTAATATTTAAATACTCAGTCGGCATATCGTAAATGGTTTCGTCCGCCGCGCTGGTTTTGGGTCCCACAGTAAACACCAACGCCAGTGACGCCACCACCATTAACACGACCGCACTTAAAATTGCTATGATTGATTTATTTTTCATTGGTTTTTCTCCTTAAATAGTATTTGCATTTTTACAAATACTACCGGCAGTATACCATCTACTCCACACAAATCACAAGAGGTTCTTATTGTGCGGACCACTCTGCAAAAAATCTGCTAACAAAAAAGGCAACGTTTCCGCTGCCATTTTTTAGTTTTATTTTTTCGGATGATTATCTGGTACCGTTTTTTTCGGCTTTGCGTACTTTTGCCACAACACCGATAACTACCATCACTAAACCAACAATACCAACTACGCAAACGGTTAAGAACATTGCTTTCAACCAATCATCATCCCACCAGTTCTTACCACCATTAGCCGGATTATCAATGTGGTCTTGGTATTCGTCGGCAATATTAGTAATATCCAAATGGATGGCCGGACGTACGCCGTATTCTTGATTAATTACATTACATTTATTGTAAGTACCATTAACTTTTGAAGAAGCAATACTGTGGGCATAACGTGAATCCGAATCTGCTGAACGTAACCAAGCACGACTAGAAATCGTAGTATACGTCCATTTTATTAAATTTTCATGAACGTTCCAGGATTCAATTTCGTTAGCAGATGGCAACCATAAATAATCACTACTATCCAAACCAAATTTGGCGGTTAAACGTGCTGATTGTCCATCAGTCCAATTATTACTCTCGGTAGCATAATATAATTTGATATTTTCGGTTTGAACAATTGTGTCATTGGTTCCTTCAATCGCACCGGCACGAACCTTGTCTTCAAAATTACTATAATTATTCTTTAATTCGGTGGCTTTATTCGACAACAAATCACGAACAACACATGAACCTAAACTGCCACTTTGTGGGTTGTTATTTGTATCGGTATAAGCCCAATCCGCACCCGAATAACCATTTGACCAAATGTTTTCACCTTTATGAACACCACTAGAAATAATACCGTTGGCAGTCTGTGTAACATTATTATAAATAGATTTAGTGTATGGGTCTACCATCCAGAAAGTTGCAACGTTTTGTGTTTCGTTAATGTAAACGACGTACCAATCGTAACCAAAAAACTGATAAACAGTACCTGTTTTAATACCATCTTTTAAATTGGTTAAGTCAACTTGATATCGGCCCTTAGCATCAAATAATTGCGTACCAGTTGCACGTCCATCAGCATTATAAGCGGGTTGCAAAGCACTCGCATTAAATTGACTGACCGGAGTAATGGTTGCACCACCAATCACCAAAATGACCAATGCTACAATCAAAGTACTTAAAAATAAATTGATTTTTTTCATTTTTTTCTTCCCCTTTTCAAGCATTATATTAACAAAAAAAGGGGATAAAAGTCAATCCCCCTGCTTAATTTTTTTCAACATTTTTTGTTCGGACTTACTTAACGCGGACTTACCCGAAGATTTAACTTTCACCGGAGCGCTGACCGAACCCTTGGCCACCGCCTTTTTACGCACTGGGGTTTGGTCAAAGACGGATTGTGCCGCGGTAATTTCGTTCGTATCTTTTGGATTACCCAAAGCACGTTTTGCAAATGAATCAATCAATTCTTCTGAACTTAACAAATCAATCGCATCAGATAAAAGTTTATCATTATCATCAGTAACTTGAGCCGTTTCAATGTAATCTTTTGCACTAGCCTTGGCGCGTTCCATAATCAAGAAATCGTTCTCGGCTTGTGCGGTACGCTCAGCCACATTGTGTTCAGCAATGCGACGTGCCTCATCTTGTTCTCTCATACGGTCGGTCAACTTTTCCAAACCAATAATTAACAACCATAGCAGGCCTAAGCCGATTAACCCCAAAAACAGCCATAACCAATCCATACCTATAAATTAACTTGAAACTGCGATTTTGACAACTTATTATTTTGTCGTTTCGCTAACAGGTGCGGTTTCGGTTGCAGACGATACTTTTTTATCTCGACAGAAAATTGCATAAAATGCTGGTACAACAATCAAAGTTGTCACGGTACCAAACAACAAACCACCAATTGATACGACCGCCAAAGGTTGCATCATCGCACTGCTGCCGACTGGATTAAAGATTGACCAACCGAATGCCATCGGCACCATTGCTAAGATTGTGGTTAAAGCTGTCATGAAAATTGGGCGCATACGTGTATGCATTGCAGAAACCAGAGCTTCTTTAACTGACAATCCATCGCGGCGAGCTTGATTAGTATAATCGACTGCTAAAATACCATTGTTAATCACAACGCCCATCAAAATCAACAAACCAATTAGTGCTGGAACCGACAAAGGCAAACCGCAAATCGTCAACAATAAGAACGCACCAGTAAAGCCCAACGGAACACAAATCAAAATAATAAACGGCATCAAGAATGATTGGAAAATTGCCACCATGACCAAATAAATCAACATAAAGCCAACCAACAAAGCGGTTCCCATTGAAGCATAACTGTCTGCAATATCACCTTCCAGTCCGTTATCCAAAATTGAAAGTGCTTTATCTTTGAATTCGTCACTCTTCAACAATTGGTCAACTGATTGATTCAAGAAAGATTGAACTTGATTCGTATCGGCACTTGGATTAGTTTTGATGGAAATTACAGCAGCATATTTGCCATTGTGCTTAAGAATTTGATGGACTCCTTGTTCATAACTTTCGTAAACCACCGAACGGATATTCATTTCATCCATTTTATCAGCAAATTTGGCTTCTAGTTTTTGACCAAATTGTCCTAAAGTTTCAAACGCTGTTGTATAGTCAGCCGCATCAATTGTCATCGTAACCGAAATTTCGTTCGACACTAAACCACTGGACATACTAGACGTAGTAACACTGATATCGTCATAATATTTTTTGTCATAATCTTTGAAAGCATTAAACAATTTCTCACTCGCCTCATCAGTAGTTAAACTACGTTTATCCTTCAATTTAATTTCCACAGTCATTTGGGTACCATTGGACAAAACACTAGCGCCGTTATCATATTCCACAACACATTTTTCAACATCGCCGCCCAATACATCACGCACCTTTTCATATAATGGTTGCGCCAATACATCTTTACGGTCAATTATCGAGATATTTTTACCATCCTCATTTAACAACGCCGAAACAGTTAATGAACCTTCATCAGTTGACGGCATTAAGATAAATCCATTAATTAACAATAAAGCGCCAGAACCAACAAACAAGACCAATGCCAATAAAACCGTTAACCATTTTTTGTTAATCGCAAAACGTAAAACCTTATCGAAAACATTGTTTGCACTCGCAACAAATTTTTTCCAAGGGTTTAATTTTTTATCAGCAGTTGCTGCACTAACATTCTTTGGGTTAATTTTAAAAGTTGCAACGATGGATGGCAAGAACATCACTGCCACCACAAACGAACAAAGCAATGACAAGATTACCACCCAAACTAAGTCAGTGAAAATTTGCATAATCAAACCTTCCAAGAAGAACATCGGGAAGAAAACACAGATTGTCGTTAATGAGGAAGCCAACATCGCCAACATAATTTGCGATGCACCTTTAATACAAGCATCACGCAATGGGAATCCTTTACTGCGTAAACGGAAAATATTTTCCAAAACAACAACCGAGTTATCAACTAACATACCGACAGCCAATGCCAAACCAGACATTGAAACAATGTTCAAGTTAATTCCCATAAAGTACATGGCCACAAAAGTACCGACCAAAGCCAAAGGAATCGAAATACCAATCGCCAAAGTCATTTTGAACGAACGCAAGAACAAGAACAAAATTAATAACGCCAACAAACCACCAACAACCAAATTTTCGCCAACTGAACCAACGGTTTGATTAATGTATTCGCCTTGACTGCTGGTAATATCATAAGTAAAGCCAGGGTTTTCTGCTTTAATTTTATCCAAAGTTACAATAACATTAGCGCAAACTTCGGCGGTAATTGAATTGCTATTTTTTTGAATTTGGATACTATAAGTATCAACTAGATTTCCGTTCGCGTTTTGCCAAGCTTGATTATGGTCTTGTCCTGCTACAGTTTCTTCAATATTTGATGAAATTGTACCAACACCAACGGTCGTTAAAACTTTATCCAAAACATTCTTTTTAAACCAGTCCTGGTCCTTCCCTTCGTTAGCCACAGTCACAAACATAACAGGTAACAATGATGGGTCAATTTTCAAAATGGTTTTGCTGAACTTAATGCCATAGTCATCAACGTTTTCTAAGCCCAAATTTTCAAACGCCAGATTTAATTCGGTCAAGTCAACAGTTGCACCACTGTTATATTCCAAACTCATCATAACCACGCCCAAGGACAACATGGTGGTGGTTTGCGTGTTTTTAATACCGGTTACACTGGAAATTGCTTGTGTCGCTTCGTTCGTCAATTTTTCCAATTTAGCACCATCGGGCATTACTTCCGCCAACAAAACTTCTGCGACAACAGCTTCTTGTTGCTCGGCATAATACTTTGCAACCAAGTTACCATTGTAGATAGCTGTACCTAAATCACTTTCCAATGTTGTTGCATCATGCGAACTAGCATAATTTTGTAAAATGATTTGAAAATCACCAACATGGGTACCATACAAGGCTTCGTCAGTGTAAAATTGTTTAGCATTTGTAATCACCTTGGTAACAACCTTAGTTCGGAATGCTTGCGCGCGTTCTGCCGTATAATCCTTATGCGTTGAGTCAGTATACGACGCCGCCAAATCTTTCACTTCATCAGTCAAATAAGATTGGTTTGGACTCAAAACCACAACAGCGTATGGCAAATCCATTGATGGGAATAAATCCACCGACATTTTGGAAAATGAAAACACACCCAAAATAATAATCGCCATAATGCAGACAAAAATTGTATATGGCTTACGCACACCGACGCTGGCAAACCAATTTTCTTTAATATTCTGATCTAATACTTCCTGATTTTTCGACATAATCCCTTATTATGCCGAAAACCAACTTTTTTGTCAATTCGTTAATCAGAACGCTAAAAAAGCCCAACATGCGCGGGCTTTTTGGTTAATTATGAATTAGATTATTTGCGGCGGCGTTTGCTAATTACGATGCCAACGACGATGCCAGCGATAATTAAAACACCCGCTGATGTTCCCGCGATTCCCCAAATTAAACCAGCGTTGTTTTGGTTATTTACTTCTGTGCTGTTTTCTTCTGCTGGAGTTTCAGGTTCTGGTTGTGCTTGTACTGCTTCCCATTTGGCGGTCAAAGTCATATCTTCTGTAACTGGTGTTGCGAAATCATATGGTTCACCATTTAACAACCAACCTTTAAATTCGTAACCATCTTTGGTTGGTGCGGTTGGTTCCGTAACTGTTCCATTCTTGGTAACAACTTGATTATCTATTGTATTACCACCCACAGTATCAAAATTTATCGTGTATTTTGGTGCTTCATAACGCATTATATCCGCATACGGCGCGAAACTTTCATTGGTTAATAACTCTTCATTTTCCACAATGATTTCGGTTAACTCTGCTTCATAAAGTGCATCTGGACCAATCACTTTAAACGACTCAGGTAATCGTAATGTGATAACTTTCGCAGTAGCATAATTATAATTATGAAAAGCTATATGATCCCCGGAAACATAACCATCACACCAACTAAAAGCACCAAAATGAGTTCCATATCTAGGTTCATCATAATAATAAGCATAAGAACCTCTAATTTCAGTTACACCTTCAGGAACGATTACATGTAGTTCATCATATTGGTTAGTGTACACATTACCCAAATCAGATAGTCCACACAAAACACCATTGTCATCAATATTAAAATATTCCGCTTTATCCAACACACCAATTGTTGGTTCACCTTCGTCCGCACTCACCTTTGGTCCAATCGCGAAAACCAAAGACACTGACAAAACAACCATTGCGACAATCGTGCTTAAAATTGAATATAACGCTTTTTTATTCATAATTTATTTTCTCCTTTGTTTATTTTAGTATTTGCAAAACTTACAAACACTACTTACAGTATACCCCCCCCGAGAAAGTCAACAGAAACTAGTAAATCTTATTCCATTTCAAGTTTTTGCTTCATTATATTTTTATCTAGAAAACGCTATGAAGCAAAAAGAAACTCAATACCACTTTACTTTAATAGCAATATAAAGATTTGTTTTTATACTATTTAAATAAATGAATACATGCATTAATTCCATGTAATAAGGATGATAAACACAAATCTAAATAACGAAAATTTTATTACCTTAAAAATTAAAGAAAACCAGGACAAGTTAGATTGCTTTTTATTAATGGAAAGCACGCACCCCAAATTGAGTACTAATTGGTTTAATTGTGTTAATTAATTGCGTCTCCAAAAAATCCTTTAATGGTTCTATCCATATTTCCAATTAACACGGTCCTATCAAGCAATATATTTGAAAATTCGCAACATGTTTCAGGTAATAATACACAGGAATGGCATGCAGCATAGTTTAAACCTTCAATTCCTTGACCACCGCTAAAACTACAGACAGGATCATTTGCACAAAAATTAGCCCGCTTGAGTGATTCTTTTAAAATTCTAGGCAAACAATCTGGGTATCCTTGACGAACTAAGCCACCTAATGTTCCCTCAGAATCCCCCCCAGTGGTATATATTAACAGTCCACACATATCTTCGCTTTCTGTTTTTCCATAATAAATACGCTCTCGAATTGACGCTGTAGGATATCCACAATAAATACTTAATTCTTTAATAAGCAAATGTGCCAAAGTATGAATAAATAAAAATTCTGAATCTATTTTACGTTGATTATTCTTACCATAAAAAGATTGATTATATTTTGTATTTAGTAGATCCGCCCGGTTTTTAAATTTGTCATTACTAAAAAATTTATATAATTCAGATTTATTAAATTCTAAAAAGATTCCTTCACCTTTAGAAATAGTCGCTGGATAATATTCTGTTTTTTCTCTTTTAATTGACACAAATCTATCGTCTGATGAATCCATACCATGAGTTGGTTGAATACGAGAAAAGCCCAAAAGCGCAGTGACTTCTTTAACTTTATGAATCAGCGCAATCGATTTTAATCCTTTTATATCATATAAGTTAGTTTCTATTTCTTCTCTTCTGAACTCATCACGCTCAAAGTTTTCGCTTGTTATTTTGCCTGTTAATGCTTTATATTCTTCGGCTTTATATTGCAATTCCATATCAGAATCCTGCAGTATTTTACTTGTTGGTAAAAGCTTACGTTTTAGAACAGCTTTAACAGCTGCAGTATCTTCGTAGATGTCTTCAGCCAATTGGCTAGCGTATTCATCAATTTTTTGATGAATTAATTGTGCTTCTAAAAGCGGAGTTTCACAATCTTTGACCCTATCTTTAATAACGTCTAAAATTGTTTTAAACACTGGAGAACGATCAACTTTTGCGGTTAAATAACTTGAATACGGTGGAATTACAAGCGAACTAATCACTCTTGGGAAATATACAGACGAAGCACCTCTTTGTTTGGCACACGGGTATTTATCACAATTTTCCTTTTCATGTTTCCACGGATGATTTCCTCTGCATAAAAATTGAGTATGAAATTTACTTGATTTCTCAATTTTCTCAAAAACATCAACATTAAATGCACCAAACAAGTTCGCTCTAGCCTTACAGGTTTGACACTCAATTACGACACCTTCCAAACCAGAAGTTGCAGATGTTCCGGTCTTAAACAAAAGTTGTGGATTAGCGCAAATATCTTTTTCACCACCCAAAACATTTTGTCTATGAACCCAATTTACCCATGGAAAATCGTCTATATGTCCATGTTCACATACAGTAACAATACGCGCAGGAACTAATTCTTGATTATCATCGGGACAACGCAGTTTGTTCAACATGTAAGTATCATCCGATCGACCCATTCTTTGCAATTTTTTATAATGTTCTTTTTGCCATTTTTCAATAGGTTTAAAATTTCTGCATTTGGGACAAAAATACCAACGAGGGAAACGCACAAAGGGAATTCCAGCATTTCTGGAAGGTGAAATAAAATATTTAACACCTAATAATTTTTCCAATCGTTCATCATGTATCAATTCAGGATTTTTCCATTCTTCTGGAAGAGCCGTCATTAAAACTTGACTCGGAAAATCAATCATCGCACCAACACCATACTGTATTACTGCTTGATTTCTTCTTACACTGTGTGATGTTTGATTTAAAGGTTTAATATCTTTAATTTTCATATTCATCCTCCCAAATTAATACAGAAACTGGGACAGTTTTATCAACACTTCGTAATGATGTTAAAGTCCTTTGCGAATCATCGCTTCCCTTATCGTCAAAACGCTTAATAACTCTATGTATATCTTTTGAACCATCAACTGCTATAAATCTGTCTCCATAAACTAAATTTTCAAAATTTTTTGCTTTCTTTCGCCAATGATCAATAAATTGATCAACCTCATCTTTAACTTCTCCACTATCATCCAACATTCCAATAGGATTAAATGAGTTAATATCTTTTACTCGTTTATATATAAATTCAACAAATTTTTCAATATCGGCTGAATTACTTGCAGAAAGTATATTTCGCGCATCTTCATCAGTATTCATATCATCAATTGAATGTCTTATTCCTGATATAAAAGCCCCGTGGAGTGCTCGGTCTCGAGCAGGTGATGAAAATGGTGTTACACCTGTGGGTTCAACGAATTTATAAAATGCTCCATGAAAAGCTTTAAATTGTTCGTAATATGATCTATCCCTACTTTTTGAAGCATCATATAAACAAACAGCGAGTCCAGGGTTAGTTCTACCAATACGGCTTGAAGCTTGTATGTACTCACTTACAGATTTTGGTTGTCCTTGTAAAAACATTAAATTCAATCTTGACACATCCACCCCAACCGAAATCATATTTGAAGCAAGTAAAACATTAATTGGATACTTGTGTTCATTAATATTTTGTTCTGAATAGACCATATTCTCTAGCCTATCAAGAGTGTCATTTAATTCTGTGGTACTAACACGACTTGTGAGTTCATACGCTGTACCAATATTTCTCGAAGAAAAAGGTTTAAAAATCTGTCGATATGTAATACGTTTAATAAAATCCTTAACATCATCAGAAACAACCGACGAAGCTTTACCAAGTTCTTTTAAACTATTAAAATATATTGCTAATGTATAAAATTGATCTTTTTCATTATCCAAACATTTTAATTGATGTACAAACTGCAATGCAATTGCGGTCGCTCTGGCCTGTAGCATAACTTTTGTTTTACCAGAAGGCATTATACCAAGATACATACGACCAAAGTAATTTTCCCCAATAGGATTTTCTTTAGCGAAGAAAGAGTCACTTGAGTCCAATCCTTGCGCTGGAAATTGCCTTATCTCTCTATTATACAAAGCACGACATTGCTGTTCGGCTTGACGAATTGTAGCTGTCGATGCAACTATTTTAGGTCTTTGTCCATTACTTGAACACAAATAATCTATTGCTGTCTCATAAATACCGACCATAGAACCAAGTGGTCCAGCAATTAAATGCAATTCATCTTGAATAATAAGATCTGGTGCATCGTTATCCTTACTTCTAAAGAAAGAAGTAATATCTTTCCTCCATGCCATCATTGCAAATTTATCGACAGTACTGAATAACAATGTTGGAGGATTTTTATATAATTCTTCATCAATAATTTGAATAGGAAGTTTTTTTTCAAATTCACACCCTTCTTGAGTGCAATTTAAATAGAAGTTTTTATTATATTTATATCCCCATTTACCAATAATTTTACCATCTCGTAAATCTTGAACCATTTTTGTACCACACCATGGACATTTGAGGACCTGAAATTTATTATAATTCTCCTTTCGCCTCTTTAAATCACTACTTGAATCATTTAGTTTTTTAAGACACTCATTTGCTTCTTTGTTAGTATTCGGAATATGATCACCGCCAATCCACAAACCTATAGTTATTGTTTCATAACCTAAATTATATTTAACAAAATGATTACGTTCTTCGTCTTTCCGTATTTTTTCGCATGCACAAATTAAAGTTGCTGCTCTCGTAAATTGCTGTGATGTTAAGAGTCGTAAAGTATAACGCATCAAGACAGCTGTTCCACCATTCTTCGGATTTACTAAACGCCTGTAAAAAATTGTGAACGCAGTTAATCCTAAATATGCTTCTGTTTTACCACCACCAGTTGGGAACCAAATTAAATCCACCAAATCACGTTCTTGACAGTTTGGATCAATAATTGATTTAATCGACATTAACAAAAAAGCAAGTTGGAATGGACGCCAACGATAATCTTTATCACTAACTGCAAGATAATCTAATCCACTCATATAATGTTGCCATTTTTCATCATCAGGATAATGATCCTCTTTTTGAAAAGAACCATGAATTCTCTGCATGAACATTGCGCGATTAGTCAATTGAAAAGCATTCCAAGCTATTTCATTATTTTTTAATGCTTCAAGTCCATTTTTCATGCGGTTAAAAGATTCTAAACATTTTTCAATATGCTTTTCCGCAGTTTGTTTATAACGTGTCGAAATACTGTTTATTTCACTTTTTAAACCATTGATCCATGCACCATAACAATCTATAAAGTTCTCCATGTCAGCTATTTTTTTTGATCTATTGGTCTGATCGAAATCAGATAAATATTTTAAAGATAAGCAATTTTTATTTATTGACCGCTCCAATTCGGTTTCTTGCCTTAAATCGAAGCTTACGTTAGGAACTTCGGATACTGGCATAAACTCAGTAAAAATATTTCCGTTTCCGCTAGTATCAATGTCCCAATCGACCGAAACCCCGTGACCTGTACCATAAACAAGTTTTTTTCGATAAAGTAAATCGAGAGATTTTTCTTCATCGTCAAATGCGTTTGTATCAGATATATTATTGTAATTTACAAAATATAATTTTTCATTTTGTAAACTGTTAATTTCAATCTTCGGTTGAAATATATGACTTCGTTGTGTTTTCCCTGTATTAACAAGCATGATAGTTATACTATAAACATCACCGACGACATGGTGTTTTATCGCTGTCACATACCCCGCAGTATGTTGCAGATCACACCTTGCGATGTTGTTTTCAAAATGTAAAACAATATTTTCAATGAAAGGACAGCGTCGATATGCGTGTCTATAAATTCTATTTAAATTAGCAATGATGTCATGTAGATTCTCATCTTCAATGGCATTATTTTCAAAAACCTTATTCAAATCTTTCCAATTTATAGTTTGTAATCTTTGGATAGTTTTATTGTTTTTATCAAAGTAAATATAATGACTCAATGCATCTGGAACATATAAGTTATCATAAGGATACGGAATAATTATTTCGTTATCATTGGCAGCAGTATACCTTGCATATTTAACATTAATATTCAAATCATCTCGATTGCCTTGAACAAAAAAAGTTAAACCCATTGATGACGGTTTGTTTTGTTGTGCCATATTAACCTCGTCATCAAAAGCCTCATCCTTATACAGGATATTTTGCTGCTTACTTTTCACATCTTCTTCATTTTTTTCTTCGAAATGCATAGTATCTAGTTCATCTTCATTTAACTCATCTTTTTTCACATCAGAATCGTCACCGAACTTATTATTCTGCGGGTATAAAATACCAACAGAATATCTGTCACTTGGGTATTCTGAAATTAATTCATGCTCTGCATCAGGATAAGAGACCTCCGAACCCGGTCCCATAAGTTCGGCCTTAAGTGCACTCATTATTTTCTTGCGTAATTCTAATAGTTCTTTTTGGAAATTGTTCAAAGTTATTCATCCTCCATATTAATAGGTTTGTTCGCCATATATATAGGCACAGCATCAACCATCTCAGAAGACATTATACCAGTAATTTGCTCTATTTGCGACAAATTTCCAACTCTTTCACAAACAAAGTCACTTAACAGATCTTTTGTTTCAGCAAACATACCATGTATAATGGCTTTACCCAAAGTGTCTAGAATCTTTGTTCGTAATTCTCGTATTTTATCACAACTATTTTTAATTTCTTCTGGTAAACTATCCATCTTTAACAATTGGACGATTGCTTCATAATCACTTAATTCTCTAGGACCTACAACATAAGATGATTCGTCAAGCCATACCCTAATCGTAACAGGATGTTTAACACACGCATAGCATCTTAATCTATTTGACAGTTGCGAATAAGTTAAGTTATTTATTAACTTATATTGTCTTAATTCTTTCTTCCATCGAGTCGAAGCAGAATAATATTCTGGATACGCCGTATCTTTATATTTACTCCCAAGTAACTGATTTAATAATAAATCAACTATATCCCTGTTTTCACTTTGTTTTGTAAAAACCATATAGTCACCAATGTTTAAATTATCCAATTCAGTTTCCACAACTTTATCTTCTCGGAGTACATATCCCTTATAAAATTTTGTAAAATATCCTACACATCCCGAATCGAATGTGAGAATTTTTTCAATTTTTGTTTTATTTACTCCTTGGGATGGCATAAACTCATTAACTTTTGTTAGTGCCAATTTATGCGACATTTTATTCATTTCAGCTTCATATTCAATATCCTCAATTCTGTCACTAAATTTAATATATTTAGGCTGTTCTGCTATTACATAAGTTGTTGCGTTTTTTTCTCTTAAAAGTCTTCTACCGCTTTCAGCATCTTGCATTAACTTTTCTGCTCGAGATTTTTCATATTCATAACATAAAACTTCAGCTGATTTAAAATCAAACGAGGCATACGGGTTAAAAACCTGATTGTAATATGGAGTAGTAAAAACCACATCAGTTAAAGAATTTTCTTTTTTTTCAAATGTAGATAGTGTGATTATTTTAGGTTTAACTTTTAAATTGCAATCATTAAGCCATAACAAAAACATTTTTTCAAAATACGATTTTGTTGCAACAATGCAATTAAATTCGCCATCACATAGTTTTGTTTTTATTATTTCCCCTTTGGGATTTGAATGATAAAGTTCTAATACGATTTTTGATATATTTTCACAAATAAATTTAGCATTTTCTTTTGATTCGCCAATTAACGACGCTTCATAGTTGCTCAATAACTTTAGTTTTTCAGATAAGGTCCAATTTCTTTCATTAGCCTGATCAAAATATGACAATGGGAAGAAAGCAGAACGACACAAATTTAATAGAAAATAACTTTCCATTAAAAATCTATCCTTTTCATTATCCTCTGTGCATTCTTTTTTAATTTGCAAAAGTCTTTTTTTAATTTCAGATATAGTATCTGGATCAATTCCGCAGTTCACATAATAACTACTAATACTTCGATGAGAAAATGACACAATTTCATCATTCAAATCCTTCACCATAAGCAATAATTCATCTTTATTTAATGTGTCTCGTGCTATTTCTGGCACTATTGCATAAAAACTGTGTATATCCGACTCATACCAATTTCTAAATTTTATATAATTAGTTTTACCTAACATTAACACAAATTTCAAACTTTTTCTATCTACTAAGTCATAAATCTCATTATTTGAAACCCACAAGTTTTCATCACCAATCAGACAACCTATAATCCGATTTTGTTTATCATCAATAATAGTATTACGACATGCTGACACATTAGAAAAAAATTTTAACACTGGTTCTTCTTTCGTTGGATTATTACCAATCTGATAAGAATCTTCAAGACTATAATAAGTTGCGGTCACAATTTCAGATAACAAAAACTTTTTGCCATAAAATAGAAAATAAATTCCGCGATATAATTTTTCCACCAGATTGCGATTCATAATAAGCGCAATGGATTGATTAACTTCTGTTGATAATTCAAATTCAAGTTTTCCATTAAAAAAGGTGTGCAGAAATTCTTTTCTAGTTTTCAATGTAGACCTAACGCCCCTTCCCCCCAATTTTTCTGCTTCACCACGATACAAAGCTATATTTAATTTCGATGCTTCACTGAGAGGTAACCACCGAGTCTTCTTGTTATCACATTCAATTATAAAATATTTATCTCCTGCATTGAAACCTATACCAAACTCAATACCATCTTTAATTCCTTTAAACCGTACACGTTCTCCGTCAATAATAAGCATATCGCCTATATTTAATGATTTTATTAAATCCGCATTATCTGTATTGTGATAAAAAAGACAACCTATTGCTGATACTGCGACAGACATTGCTTGATAATAAACAGATCCGGTATGTAATCCAATTGCTGATGTATGTCGACTTTTTGAATCAATTGCATCACATAAAAATTCTGCATAATTCTTAAGTGCCGTAATTTTTGTCAAATTAATATTATTATAACAAATTTCAATATGATTTAAAATATCTTTTGTGAATGCCATATTATATACCATTCCCTTGCGCTGCACGCATAATATATTCCCCCATTACTTCAGCAAGCAATACAGGGACAGCATTTCCAATTTGCCTTCCAATTTCTTGCATACTTCCCTTGAAGACATATGAATCAGGAAATGTTTGCAAAGCGGCCGCTTCGCGCAAGGAAATTGCACGATCCTGTTCTGGATGACCAAATCGCCCATTAGAAATGCTAAAACACTTAACAGTCAAGGTAGGCGAAGGCTCATCCCATTTCATTCTACCATATACATCCGTATGACCATTAAAACTTCTATGACAATCCAAAATTAGCCTATCAGGCCAATCAGTTCTACTTCCGCCATTATGAGGAGTATTTCTAATTCTCTCCAATAATATTGGACTTAAATTAGCACATTTATGGTTTGCTATCTCTACACATTCCTCGCCAGCATTTATTGCTGGATAATTTCCAATTGCTTGTCTCACTGTTCGATACGGTAAAAGTCCTTCTCCGTGCGTCGCGAACGGGATTACAGGCACAAACTTTTTCGAAGCAATTAAAATATATCTTCGCCTATTTTGTGGTACTCCATAATCTTTTGCATAAATTACACGTTCATCATAATTATAACCATTTTCCACTAGCATATTTTTAAAGTTTGTTAAAACATCCGCACCTTTTCCTTTGAGTCCTGGAACATTCTCTACTAAAACGTGGGCAGGTTGCAAAGCCTTCACAAACCGTCCAAATTCCATTAAAAGATTTACGGATTTATGCGGTTTTATATTTCCGTGTTCATCATATTTATCACGTCTTAATATACTGAAAGGTTGACATGGTGCACATCCAACCAAAAGTAAATCATTGCTGTTTTTAATCTGTGGAAATTTTTCCAATAGTTCTTCAGGTGTAAGTTTACAAATATCTTTTTGTAAATAAGTATGATTATTTGCTTCGTAAGTTTTTTTACATGCAGGGTCAAAATCAATGCCGCACAATACATTTATGTTTGCATTAAGCAATCCTCGTGTCATTCCTCCGCCGCCACAAAAAAAATCAATTGCAATCACCTACTATCTGTCTCCTTCTCGTTGGCTATTGTTATTATCATAACACAAATAGATGCATTCTTCAAATTTTTAATAAATAAAATCCGACATCGACCAAAGCGTTTGAGATCGTGGCGTGCCTTTATATATAACAAGTGGCGTCGCTTCGCTCCGCCAATAAAGGCACGCCACTACTCCAAGTTCCACCGTGCCAACCGGCAACTAATGGGGTTGGCGCGCAGGCTTTCCGCCAAACCCCATTTAGTCGTTGCCGTTCTAATTGCACTGTGTATCTGCAATTAGTCAGCACTGACTTTGTCATTGACGATATTTTCGTCAACACACACAAAGTCATCTTTCATCATGTTACCACAATAAGATTTGCCACAACGACTAATACCAGTAATCACTTTGACAAATCCATTTTGCTTTCTATTTCTTAACATTTCTAAATAATGTCCTCTTTTTATTTCCATAAACACTCCATTTAGAAATTTTGTCATTTTGACAATATTTCTAAACAGAAAGCAACACACAATCATTCATAACTCAAGTAATTAATGACAACCAAATTTAACACAACTATTTACTGATTAAAAAATTTGAATATCAAACTAATCGCACACTAACTGCATCTAGTTATTCAGATGTTGCCGAAACGCTATATCTTGCTACTATAAACACTAATTTCCAGCGACCATATCCCACCCGCCAAAACACAAGTGCTTTCTAATTTACCCGTAATTTGCTCTCCCGCAAAAAAACTTACTGACAAAATTTTGTGCACCATGTTTCATGGCACACGATAACACAACAATCAATGTCGGTTGATTAGTTGTGTTGTTGCATAAACTCAGCGATGCGCTGTACCAATGCCAAATACAGTGGCTTGATTTGGCGGTAAAGATTCCAGGCGCGCGGTGACGGCACCACTCCTTCGCGTTCAACTGTAAACAGTTGTTCGCCTAACTCACGTTGCAAGACGTGAATGTTGTAGCTGACTGTGGGCTGACTGACCCTCAGTTTGTTGGCGGCTTGACTGACACTGCGTGCCTCCATGACCGCCAAAAAGTACTTGTACAAGTTCAAATTAACGGTGAAATCTATTTTCATATGATATAGAATAATTCTATATCTCTTGTTTGTAACATACGTCTTTGATACATTTTTATACATGAATAAAACAGCGATTGCAAAAACATTATTAACCATTAGACCAGGGTTAAATGATTACGCCAACATGCTTGGCGAACGCGCACGAACGCACGCACTCTGCAGTTATCACACACCCGATTATACTAAACGCATCATGGATAAAATTATTGACCTGAACGTTAAACAACAAACGATTTGCAATTTATCTGCTCAATTAAACCAAGTAATTCATAAACTTCCTGAAGCAACCCAAATGGTTATTCACCATTATTATCGCCTTTATGAAACCGCCACCAACATCGCAACATTAGCACAAAAACTTGGTGTCGCCGAACGTACTTTTTATCGTCACCTGGACCGCGCCACAACTTTTATCGCCAATCATCTAAACAGTCTGGGAATCAACTTTTTCACTTGGCAAGATTTATTGCACGAACACCGTTGGATTAAAGAAACCTTTACGCATCAATGCCAACTAAACCCGCTGCAAACGAACTTGCATCAAATGGAACTAAATCATTAAGTTGTTCACCCACACCAACATACCAAACTGGTAAATCGAATTTTTGTTTAATCGCAACCACAATACCACCTTTGGCAGTGCCATCAAGTTTAGTTAAGATGATACCGTCCAAACCAACGGCATCATTAAAATATTCAACCTGACTTAAAGCATTGCCACCTGTAGTCGCATCAATTACCAACAATTTACGGTAATTAGCTTCAGGCATAACCTTACCCACGACGCGGTCAATCTTCTGCAATTCCGCCATTAAATTAACTTTATTATGTAAACGTCCAGCGGTATCCACAATTGCAACTTGTTCGTGTTTGGCTTTCATTGAAGTTAGTGCATCAAACACCAAAGACGCTGGATCCGCACCCGCACCTTGTTTTACAATTCGCACCTTCGCGCGTTCACTCCATTCGGTTAATTGTTCGGTAGCCGCCGCACGGAATGTATCTGCCGCGACCAACAATACGGACTTACCGTCTTCTTTTAATAGGTTTGCCAATTTACCAATGGATGTTGTTTTACCGACACCATTGACACCAACCACCATTAAAACCGTCGGGTCTTCTAAATCAGGTTGTTCGTCACCCAAAATTTCCGCAATACTTTCAGCCAAACGTTGTTTCAATTCTTCTTCGGTTTTAATTTTTTCGGCCTTAACCTTTTGTTTAATATCGGCAATAATTTTTTCCGTTGCTTCAACTCCAATATCCGCACTAATTAAAACAGTTTCTAAATCGTCATAAAAATCATCGTCAAAAGTTTTGGTAAAAATTGAAGCAATACCGTTGGTCACGGCCGCTGCCGTCTTTTTTAAACCACTAAATAATTTTTTAAAAAATCCCATTATAACTCCTTGCAAGCCGCCGCCATACGACGTTGATATTTTGGATTAGTATCCATCGGCGTATTCAAAAAAGTATCCACTATTGCTAATGCTGTTTTCGTATCAACAAAACGTCCACCTAAACACAAAACATTGGCGTTGTTATGTTGACGAGCCAAACGCGCATATTCCACATTATGCACCAAAGCCGCACGAATACCGTGATGATGGTTTGCCGCAATAGACACACCAATTCCAGTGCCACAAATCAAGATACCAAAGTTGTCTGCCCGTGACACAACACCTTTGACAACGGGTTCCACAAAATCCGGAAAGTTATCTTCATTATCCAATATAGTATTACCGCAATCGGTAAAAGCGACACCCTGTTTATGTAAGTATTCACAAATGGTTTGTTTTAAAGCAAAACCACCATGGTCACATCCCAAATAAATCATCGTTTAATCATAACATGGGGTGTGGATTTTTCAAATCAAAAATCTGATGATACAGTTCTTCCAAATCAATTTCCAATTTAGAACAAACGTTATCATACGCATATTGTCCGCCACCATAAGGGTCATCATAATCACGCAAATCGAAAATGTAATGATATTGCTGTTGCATCTTGGGTAAGTATTGTTGAGCCTTGTGTGGCTTAGCCGAAATTTTAATACCAATATTTTGCAGCGCAATCATGGCTTCTGGCATCATGTCCGAACCAACATCGGCCGCGGTGCCCGCACTGCGGACAATCACACCTGTGCGGCGATGACGTTTACAAATGTTTTTAAAAATCATTTCCGCCATTGGACTGCGGCAGGTGTTGCCCGCACAAACAAACAAAATTTTGGTTTTCGGAGTTTTACCAGCGGTCATGCTTCGTCCCCTAAATCAACGACAACTGGATATTTAAATTGATTAAAGAAGATGGCAAAGAAATCCCAAATCCACATACCCAAAGCCACGATACCCATTAAATCACCGGGGAAAAGATAAGTCTTACTTTCAAACATATAACGAAACGCATTTGGCGCTTCGTCACCAAAAGTTGGCGGAAAGATAAATAACGAAACAATATAAGCCACCATCAACAACAAAATAACAGCACCACGCAGATAGCGTTTCGCAACAAAACAATGAATTCCAAAAAAGCCAAAGATACTGCTAAGACCCATTTTCCAGAACGGCAATTCGGCCGGACGGACTTTGGACATTAAGACGTTTTGTCCAGATTTAAAGAGTGTAGTTAATTTGGCATAATAAATTTGCTCTTTGGTAAGTCCACAGTTTTTACACTTGGAAGTTCCTTTGGGCATACGTGTGCGACAATACGGACAACGCATTTCGCGCATAAACAAAGCATCCAAGCGTTCATCAGCTTTAACCCTTTGTTTAAAAACATCCCCTTGTTTTACTGCAGTTGCATTATTTTCACTGCTGTTGTTCACCATCATCTTCCGTATCTCCCCCTTTGTTTCTTGTCAATACGTACGTTTTGAACGCATTCAACATCCAAATTAAAAGTACACCAACAGTTAAAATTAAACAAACAATAAACCAATCAATTTCGCCATTAGCACGATTCGCCCCAGTACCATTCCAGTTCGCGTTAGAATAATCTTCTGGCGTAGCGCTGGCTTGCGGTTCATAATTAATGTCCTTCAAGGCACGAATCGCACCAGTTTCACTGTCGGGCACAAAACCAACCACTGAAACAGTTCCGTACCCAAATTTTTCTTCATAAGTTTCTGCATGGACGCCATCGGTGGCGGCCGCAGCCAACAAAGCTTTATGCACCACATTTAAAAACTTACGGTCTTCTTCGTTGTTAGCATCCCAACTCGTCAAGCCTAAATCACTGGCATTATTTTTGGTTGGGTCACTCATTAACATTGCATAACAAGCCGTAACAAAAGGTGTTGCCATACTGGTACCACTACTGCGATAGCAATAGTCGCTACCATCTTGATTGTCACCATCTTTCATAACATACCAAGTAACACTTTGCGGGAAGCCGACACGATATGTATAGTAATCAATACCATTGACAAGGTCACGTGCGGATAAACTGTGACTTTTGGTTAAGATACTGCTACTACATGCCGACCAAATTTCGGTGCCTGGCGCAGCCACACTGACGCAATCATTACAATAAGAGTAAGATGCTAAACTGTAGACACTGGCTGTATTATCATAAGCAGAAACTTCCAAAACACCATCGCAAGCACCCGGCCAAGAGTAATAAGGAAGAACATCTTTTCTGTTGTTATTCCAATAATAACGTGTATCATTTGTACCCATGTTACCTGCCGCGGCAATTGGCAAGATACCATTCTTTAATAAATTGTTAACGATATGTTGGCAACCCGTATAATAAATGCCGGTTGCGGTGTCGGTATATCCTTCTTTCTTTTGGTTAAATTCTTCCATCGCGTCAGGGTCAGTAACCGCATACCCTTCACTGCCAATACTTAAATTAACCGCCACGATATTATCAATTTTAACTTTGTCGGTGTTGTAATAAACCGCTGGCAGTTTGTCCGCACTTTCATTACCAAATTCGTCGAGCAAACTAACCTGTTCGCCACTTTTTAAAGCGCACAAATAACGAATGGCATTCAAAAATGAATAACTGCCGGAATCGTTACCAACACCGTTGAAAATCTTCAACGGCAAAATTTTGACATTGGACAAAGTTGCATCCGCGATAATTCCCGCTACGTGCGTACCATGTCCGTTTAAGTCAGTATTCCAATTGTTATTCAATTCAGTTGGTAAACCGGAGCTGAAATCCATCGCGTATTCGGTTAAAACGCGGTCATTAAAAACCGGGTTACTTTTGACGCCTTGACCTTCATTGTGTCCATAATCCAAACCTGTATCCACCACCGCAATCACAACGTCTTTTAATTTTTGCGTTGCAGACAATGCCATTAAATAATTATTATAGGTTTTAATTCCCAACGCTTCATATAAACTTTCTCCTGTCGGCATATTTTGGTTATATTTATCAAAAGCATAGGTTTTGGTTAACGGCGTAATTTCGGTATCAGCTGGTGCCAATTGTACAGTTGCGGGCGCAGTGTAAACCGTGAAATTACCCACAGCAAAAATCATCAGCATGACAAACAGTAATAACTTATTTGCTAAATTACGCAATTTCATATATCCTATCTATATTATGGCAGAACAAGAAAAAAGTAAAGCATTGCAAGCCGCATTAGCGACGATTGAAAAAATTTATGGTAAAGGCGCCATTATGAAAATGGGTGACGGTCCGGTTGTACGTAACGTAAAAGTTATTTCGACCGGTTGTTTAACTTTGGACTATGCGTTAGGCATTGGTGGAATTCCCCGCGGACGTATTACCGAAATCTATGGGCCAGAATCCAGTGGTAAAACTACCGTTTGTTTACACGTAGTTGCCGAAGCGCAAAAGATGGGCTTAACTTGTGCCTATATTGATGCCGAACAAGCCTTAGACCCAGTTTATGCCGAAGCCTTGGGCGTTAACGTGAAAGATTTAATTATCAGCCAACCAGACAGTGGTGAACAAGGTTTGGATATCGCGCACAAATTGGTTGAATCCGGCTGTGTGGATTTAATTGTTGTGGACAGTGTGGCGGCTTTAACTCCGCGCGCCGAAATTGATGGCGACATTGGTGACGCACACGTTGGTTTACAAGCCCGCTTGATGAGTCAAGCTTTGCGCAAATTAACACCAATCATTAACAAAACCGAAACTGCTTTGATTTTCATCAACCAGTTGCGTGAAAAAGTTGGTATCATGATGCCGGGTCAAAGTCCCGAAACTACCCCAGGTGGTAAAGCTTTGAAATTCTATTCTTCTATCCGTTTGGATGTTCGTCGTATCGGCAGTGTCAAACAAGGTGATGAAGTTATTGCGAACAAAACCAAAGTTAAAGTCGTGAAAAACAAATTGGCTTCACCATTTAAGATTGCTGAATTTGAAATCACTTTTGGTAAAGGTATTTCTAACGATGGCTGCATTTTGGATTTGGCAATTGCCAGTGAC
Organism: uncultured Clostridia bacterium; assembly: GCA_946630785.1. Classification (GTDB taxonomy): domain Bacteria; phylum Bacillota; class Clostridia; order Christensenellales; family UBA1242; genus RGIG8050. Next base: position 23,045 of record CAMOZC010000007.1, read on the forward strand.
ATTATCCAAAAATCTGGCAGTTGGTTCTCCTACAAAGGCGAACGCGTAGCCCAAGGTAAAGAAGCCACCAAGGCCTGGTTAGACAGTGACCCGAAAGTGAAAGAAGAAATTTTGGCACAAGTTAAAGCCAACATGGGCAGCAACCCCAATATTGCCCCAGTTGAAACCGACACCGCCGCCGAATAATTAAATTTCTAAATCAACAAAAAGCCCGTACGTAACGGGCTTTTTTAGTTTTAATTAAATAAAAATTAAATATTTTTCTTACTTAAGATTGTATAGATACCGCTGGCGATTGCACCCGCTAGTGAAATTACCATAAAAACAATTATTGTTGCACGTGCAGCAGTTGCACTTTTATTAGTTAATGTCATCGAATAACCATCACTACTAACCGAAATTTTATAGGCATCAATTTTACCAAAACGATTATAGTTTTCTCCATTATCTTCTGATGTAAAGATTTCACCATCTGTAACTTTATATTTTAATTCGTTTTCTTCAAATTCTGTCGTACTACCAACAATAGACGTAACACCTGCCACTACATTGCTGTCATCTTTAAGATTCATTTCAATTTTAATTTTTGCTCCAAAAACTGTTTCTTCCCCTACATAAGTTCCACGCGAATAACTTTGCGATGACATTACAATCAATGCAATTAACAAGACAACAAACAACCCCGTTGTGCAGCATAATGTTGGTATCTTTAAAAATTTTTTAAATTTTTCCATTTGTTTTTCCCCTTTTTACCCATAGCCGTATTAGGCTATTTATAGCCCAATAGTACCATATATAGCCCATAGAGTCAAGACAAATTACCTATAATAAAGACAGTAAACACTATGGCAAAAGATACTTACACCACTGTTAAAAATCGACTCTTGGCACTGTGTGAAGCCAAACATTTTTCGATTCACAAATTAGCCATCGAATCAGGTGTAGCACCTTCCACTATAAAAAATATTCTTTATGGAAAAAGTATTAATCCTGGGATTGTGACAATTAAAATGCTTTGTGATGGTTTAAATATAACGCTACCCGAATTTTTCAATACCAAAGATTTTACCAATCTCGAACCTGAACTCTAATAATTTTCCGGCAAATCGTTCAAGATTAACAGCACGTCGCCGCTTTGTAAAAGTTGCGGATAATATTGTTTCGCCGCTTCACGGTTAGGTACATAAACCACTGTGCCATGCCAATCTTGTAAACCTTTGGCAAAAGCCACACGGTTAAGTTCACCCACCACAATCACAGCATCCGCAACGGTTTTTAATTGCGCGCATAGTTTTTTGTGTGCGGCCGCCGTGTTATTACCTTGTTCCACAAAACCTGGGGTCTGCACCACTTTGCGCGTGGCATAGGTTGCCAAAACATCTAAGGCGGCGGTGGCACTATCTGGATTGGCGTTGTAACTGTCGTCCAAAATAACGATGCCATTTGGTGCCACAATTTTCTCTAAACGATGCGGAGTTGGTTTTAAAGTTTTAGCAACCGCCATAATTGCATCCGTGCCAACCCCCAATGCTTTTGCCATGGTTGCCGCCAATTGAAGATTCTTCTGCTGGTGCACGCCCAATAATTCGGTTGGATAAAGTGGTTGTTCCGCAGTGTTGACCAAAACTAAGTGTGGGTGTTTCAGTTGACGACACCATGGGTTATCGCCATCGGTAACAGCAACACCATTATCTGGCAAATGCAAAAATAATTCGCCCTTGGTACGCGCCACTGTGGCTAGGTCGCCAAACGTTTCCAAATGACACGCGCCAATACTGGTGACAATGCCATGTTGCGGTTTGAATAATTGGCAAAGTTCGCTAATCTCGCCCGGGCGACGCGCCCCCATTTCCATAATTAAAATTTGTGTATCTGGTTGCAAGTTTTGGTTGATGGTACGGGCTAAGCCCATGGGCGTATTAAAACTGGCGGGACTAGCCACCACCCGATACTTGGTACTAAGCATAGCCGCCAAAATATTTTTGACTGATGTTTTGCCATAACTGCCTGTGATACCAATTTTAATTAAACCCGGACGGTTAGTTAAAATTCTTTGCGCACGTCTTAACCAATATTTTTGAATTAATTTTTCGCCAGGGATTAACAATCGGTTAGCAAAAGCCACGGTGTGTGACAGGCATAAAGTCGGCAAACCAAAACCCAGACAGCACAAAAAAACAATCACTAAACGCAAACGCCGTACCCGTGCGGTCATTTTGACCATACCTTGGGTATCTTTAGATATCAACTGCCAATAAGCATGATTTTGGTAACCCGCCATTTGCATCTTATAAAGATAAGTATTTAAACGACTGCGTTTAGCCATGCACACCTGTATTCATAAAACGTTTAACGTCACCGATAAAACGCGCAGATTCCTGTAAGTAAGCAAAATGACCACAATGGCGATAAATTATTGTTTGGGCTTGCGGAATTAAACTTTGTAAGCGGCGGCACTGTTCCAGTGGTGTCGCACGGTCACGTCCGCCCCAAATCAGCAGCACAGGTGTGGTAATCTGTTGAAATTCCCAACTTAAATCGCGGTTGACAATATTCTTAAATGTTTGTTTACCGTTAGCATCTAAAATACGATAGTCCGCACTGCCACCCTGAACTTTAAATCCAAGATGCCGACAAAGTTGATACCAACGCAGTTTTAACCAAACACGGAAACGCCAACGCGGCTTTAAACCTGCTGCACCCGTTAAAATGATCCGTGTAAATAATTTAGGGTGGCGCGCATTTAAAATTGCCACTAAGCGCGCGCCGAAAGAATGCGCCACCACCACGCAGCGCGTGACTTTGTGTTGTTGTAAAAAAGCATCTACATCGTCGGCATAATCATCTAACGTATAAACCGTATCCGGTGGACACGGCAAACTGGGCGCCAAGACACGGTATGGTTCACCCTGTTGATTAGTTGCACGGGCGAAGTACTGACTGATGGGTGCAAAACTGTCCGCAGTGCCGCCCCAGCCATGCAAAAACAAAATTGTTGGCATGGTGTTATATATGAAAAGCGGCGGTTAAATTTTACATTTCCCAAACGTCAATCTTGGGTTCGTCTTTTTCATGCTTTACGTCTGTGGCTTTTTTAATTTTGTTGCCACGCAAAGCCCGTTCAATATCTTGGTTAATTTCGTCATTTAAAGTGCAATGTTTTTTCTTTTTCTGTACATTTGAATGTAATGCCTGTTCAATGTCTTCATTGATTTCTTTCATCGACACCGCATATCCTTTTTTCGAAAATAGTATTTTATCAATATCATGATTGATTTCTTTGCTTGTAACATAATTTGTCATCGTATCTTGATTGTAAAACACAGTAGTTCGCTCCTTTATAATTAAGCTTTAGTATGCACAATAAATTCACCATTGTAAAACGGTTTAATCGCAAAAGGAGAAACAGTTTCGCCGGCTTGCAATTTATGCATGGCTTCATCAACATCAATTTGGTTGCGCAATTCAACTAACGGAATTTGTTGTGCGTAGGCAAAGGCTTTCGCCACTGCTAACCCAACACGGATTCCCGTCCAAGAACCCGGACCGGTTACCACCGCCACCGCATCAAATTTTTTTACACCTAATTCATTAATTAAGCGGTTAACATTTTTATCGTGTTGACGTTGTTCATCACAAGTCTTCGTCACGGTTACAACGCCATCCACAGCTAATTGCACAACTAATTGAGTTTGCGTACTATCAAGCAATAATAAATTCACGGTCTCCATTCTCCTTTATATTAATGGTTACTTGAATGGCGCCAGGCAGTTTTAAACTATTCGGCCATTCAATAAAAACATAGTTTCCCGGCACACACAAATCCAACAAACCAATGCTTTCCAAGACTTGGTTGATTTGGCTTTCGTCAGCCATGTTGGTGTCGTCTTCCCACAAACGGTATAAATCAGCATGAAAAATATTTTCTGCATATTGATTAATGACCGTATAAGTCGGACTGCTCGGCATAGCTTGCGGACACAAAAGATGCACCATTTCACCAACTAAAGTTGTTTTGCCCGCACCTAATGGACCAGACAACAAAACAATGCCACCATTACTCTGCTGTAACTGGTGGACAAGTTGGCGTGCGAACACTTTTGTTGTGCGACGATTCATGCGGTATTGTAACAGATTTTAACGGTGGTGCAAAGCGTGTTATTGCCGCCATAATGAAGACCACACAAGCAACTACAATATAATAAGTATTTAAGCGGACAAAATAACTCATAAAAAGCAAGACAATTCCCGCCATTATAAAACCTTTAGTACGCTCCCGACTGAACGCACGATGCCATAAATCTACAAATATACAACGCCAATTGCGGTGCGGTTTTTTCGGGGCCTTTTTCCAGGCTTGCCAAAACTTTCGTCCCACAGTAAGTTCATAAATTAGGTTAATACCGACCGCCAAAAACAGCGAAAAAGCAAAATTGCGTAACAATAATTGCAGCGCAACAAAGATAAAAAAAGCACGAACAAAAATATCAAAAACATAAGCTGTTTTATTCATTAAAATTTATTATTGACATTTGGTTCTGTAAATTGCATAATAACTCACTTTTATTGCTATTTAGCAAAAATTTTTATTAAAAGGTAGGGTTTTATGCAGTGGCAAAATTCACAGGAGAAAAAATTATTGAATTAAAAAACATCGTCAAAATCTACGACAAAGAAAAGGTCGTTGATGATGTTTCACTTTCAATTAAAAAAGGAGATTTCGTAACCATCTTGGGTCCGTCAGGTTGTGGTAAAACCACACTGTTACGTATGATCGCGGGTTTTGAAAAACCAACCGAGGGAACAATTTACTTGGAAGGTGTGGATGTTACTAACATTCCACCATACAAACGTAATATCAATACCGTGTTCCAAAAATACGCTTTGTTTCCACATTTAAACGTATTTAATAATATTGCGTATGGTTTGAAGTTAAAAACTGTTCCTGATGCTAACAGCAAAAAAGGCTATCGTTTGCTTAGCCAACAAGAAATTACCGATAAAGTTAATCGTGCTTTAAAAATGGTTGACTTGGAAGACTATGGTCACCGTGACATCGACAGTTTGTCTGGTGGTCAACAACAACGTATTGCAATTGCGCGTGCGATTGTTAATGAACCAAAAGTTTTACTTTTAGACGAACCATTGTCCGCTTTGGATTTGAAAATGCGCAAAGAAATGCAAATTGAATTGCGTCGTTTACACAAAGAATTAGGCATTACATTCATCTTCGTTACTCACGACCAAGAAGAAGCTATGACCATGAGTGATACTATCGTTGTTATGCATGATGGTGAAATCCAACAAGTTGGTACACCAAAGAAAATTTATGACGAACCACAAAACGCTTACACCGCGGACTTCATTGGTGAAAGTAACATTATTTCAGGTAAAATGATTCGCGACAAAGTCGTTGAGTTCTTTGGTTATAAATTCCCCTGCTTGGATAAAGGGTTTAAAGCTAACGAACCAGTCGACGTTGTTGTACGTCCAGAGGACGTTGAAATTAATCCAACCAAACCACAATTTGAAGGTGTAGTAATGAACTCTGTCTTCAAAGGCACTTTCTATGATTTAACTATTGTCTTAGATGATTATGAATTATCAGTTAAAGATACCAAGACTTACCCAATTGGTGAAAAAGTCAAAATGGCAATCGAACCAGATGGAATTCACGTTATGCCAAAAGAAGCTTTAACCAATGAGTACAAAACTGTAATTACTGGTGAAAACACCATTTCAATTGGTGACACTGATTTCGAATTTACTCCAGCCAAGGGCGAAACATTTGCAAAGGGCGACCAAGTAATTGCTACCATTAACTTTGACAAGATTGAATTAACGGACGACGAAAACGAAGGACAAATTAGCGGTAACATTACCGACATGATTTATAAGGGCAAATACTACCAAGTCAAAATCTGGCTTGATAATGACACGGCGCTAATCGTGGATACGCCGTATGATTGGGACGCTGACGACCGTGTCGGCTTAATCATTAAAAAAGAAGATATTAAGGTGCGCCACGATGAAAAAGATTAATTTAAATTCGCGCAGCTTATTTGCCCTACCTTACGTTATCTACATGACAATTTTTGTCGTCATTCCGTTGTTTATGTTACTTGGTTATGCTTTCTTCGGTGATGGTTCCTTCTCTTTCGCCGAAGTCAGTGCTTTTTTTACCGACAGTAGTCAATGGGCCACTGTTGGTCGCAGTTTACGCATTGCACTTACCGCCGCTTTGGCTTGTATTTTAATTGGTTATCCTTTGGCTTACGCGATTGCTAAAATCAAATCCCAAACTGTTCAGTATATGGTCTTAATGGGATTAGTTGCACCAATGTGGATTAACGGTTTATTGCGTACCATTGCTTTAAAAGATTTAGCAACTTTAATGGGCGTGCCAAATGGCGAAACCTTATTAACCTTAGGTTTAATCATTGATTACTTACCATTCATGTTAATGCCAATTTATTTGGTAATTACGGGTATTCCAAAATCCTACACAGAAGTTAGTGCGGATTTAGGTGCTTCACCATTTATCACTTTCTTTAAAGTAACTTTGCCATTATCCATGTCAGGTATTATCAGCGGTTTCTTAATGGTTTTCACTCCCGCTGTTTCAACTTATTACATGAGTGAATACTTAGGCAACCAAAGCACCTTTATGATTGGTGAACAATTAAACACTATGTTTACCAAAGACAACAAGTCAGGTGCCGCTGTCATTGCTTTGGTCTTGTTAGTTTTAGTCGGCATTTCAGTTTTCCTAGCCAACCAAGTATCACGCATTGGTAACAACAAAAAAGGAGGTATTGCGTAAATGGGAATTACAATTATCTGTTTAGTAATGGCAATTCTATATTTGCCAATCTTGTTTTTGGTTTATGCCTCATTCGGTGGCGGATTTGAATATTACGTTCAATTATTCACGACTTCAGAATATATGACCGCGGTTGGTAATACCTTGCTAATCGCCGTAGTTGCTTCGCTAATTGCAACCATCATTGCTTCGATGGCAGCAACCGGTATTCTTTACTTAGGTAAACGTACCCGTGCGATTACCATGGCAGTTAACCAATTGCCTGTCATCAACGCCGATATCGTTACTTCCTTTGGTCTGGTTTTACTATTCGTCAGCTTGGGCATGACCAACATGGGACTGTTGAAATTATTATTGGCGCACATCTTAATTGCTTTACCCTTCTGTTTGTTAACTATTTTACCCAAAATGCGTCAGTTAGATGCGAACTTGATTGATGCCGCTTTGGATTTAGGTGCATCACCATTCAAAGCCTTCACCAGCGTTATCGAACCACAATTGGTACCCGCCATGGTGCAAGCCTTCTTATT
>CAMOZC010000008.1 GCA_946630785.1 uncultured Clostridia bacterium
TTTTCTGCAGAATTTTCTGATGAAGCACCATCATCGTCCGTAGTAATTACCGTTGAAATACTGGTTGAAGTTCCATCGGCATTGATAATATTGACTGTGTTAGTTGATTGAACATAAATGGTATCACCCATTACCGCCAAAACATTATCTACAGTTACCGATGATAATTTACCATCCAAAACGATACGTGAACCAACAATATTGTAATGATAAACCGCACCATCAATAGTACAAAAGCCATTGGCATAAATCGCAACTTTACTATCGCTCTTTAATCCCAAACCGGCACCATTGATTTCTGGATCCTCATAATGAAAAGTTTCCAGATTTTGATTAGTAATTGCGCATAAATCTTTTTCAATAAAAGTAGCGCTACCGGCTGTCACCGAAATTGAAAAAACAAATTGCGCACTTGCCACGCCGTAAGGAGTTACCGCCAAAGGTGTAAATGTAGTTCCCTTTTCGGCATCACCACGTTCCGCAATCACTTCAGGTTCGCCACCATTAATCGCACAACGATATAACAAATTTCCTTTTAAGGTTGAATTTTCGTCACGCGCTTTTGTGTAATAAACATAACTCATCACGCCACTATAAATCTGTGACAAACTTTCATTTTGTTTTCCATATTGTGTCGCACTTGGCAAAACAACATCTTTTACATTACGATCCAAAACTGTAACAGTTTTAGTCACAACATTGATTTTTTTAATTTGTGGTTCGGCTTTATCACTTTTATTATCAGTTTCTGAAACCAATAAGAAAATATTATCTGTGGCATCAGCCCAAACTGTAAAATTCTTGGTAGTTAAATCAGTACTATCCGAAGTATAAATTAAAGTATGATTTTTACCATCTAAATCAACACGGAAAAAATCTAAATAATCCGACATCAAATTACCGCGATTGTCATAACGGTTATGTGGAGTTACATAAATCAAATATTTACCAAATACCCACATTGCAGTTTGATCATGTCCAGCAATTTTGGGAACCACGGCTTCAACGCCGTTATTCTTTTTACCGATATTTTCCCAATCTTTAATTTTGGTAACAACTGAATTGTAATTTTTATCACCGACTTGCCATTCTTTTTTTTCTTCTGTTTCTTCATCGGTATAAGTATTATCATATTCATAGTCCAAGACTGGAACACCATTGTCACCAATCTTCACTCTATAAATACCAGCATCCGAAACTTTACCGTTGGCATAATATTCATTGTCTCCATATTTAATATGGGATTTTTTAACCACACCGCCAACGAAATATAAATAATTGTCTACCATTACTGATGCCGTACCGTTGCCAGATACATAATTGGCCGCTGGAATTGCATCAATTCCCGAATGAAATTTTGGTGTAATATTAGCGACAACCGCCCAAACGATTCCGCCCAATGCGATTACCGCAGCTAAGGTAATTAAACAAACTTTTTTGGTAAAAAATTTAGCCATATCAACCAGTATATCAATTATCACCCAAGAAAGCAAATTTTATTATTACGCTTTACGCAATCCAATAAACCGATTTTTAGTTGCGTCATCAATCCGGTACGATTCTATAATTTTTGAAATTGTTTTTCTTTTCAAATTTATTGCAATCCCCTTTTGTAAAAATTCGAATACGGCTTCCGAATAACAAATCGCAATCGTTGCTAACAACCAGGCCTGTCCCATGTAAACCATATAATCTTCGTCATTTTTTATATAGTTTAAGGTTTGCAAAATTCTTTTGTCACGATAAAATTTTAATCCCAAAACAAAAGCAAATCGCCGCACATAAATATGTTCATCATCACGTGTTTCTAAAAAAAATGCCCAGTAATCTTCAAAAGATATTTTTTTACAATAGGAAGCAATCATATCCGTAACAGCCCAAGACTTTGCAATCTTCATATTGGCTTTAAGAAACGTTAATTGATCTGACACTGTTCGACAGCGCAACAAGCCAATTGCCAAGTACGATATATCGATTTCCAAATATTTACCCAATTCAAATTCAGATAATAAGAGATTTTCATCACGATAATTATCTTTCACAATTTGCCTTAAAATTGGAATCCGCACACCAATTACATTATAATCACTATGTAAAAGATTTTTTGAAAAATCAGCATATTTATGCTCGCTGTGATTAAACAAAACTTGCAGATAATCTTGATAATTCATAACTCCTACATTATAAAAAAAAAACTCGGTGAATACCAAGTTCTTTTATATTTTGGAGCTCCCGGTCAGATTCGAACTGACGACCTGCTGATTACAAGTCAGCTGCTCTACCAACTGAGCCACAGGAGCGTGTAACACATTATGCGTTACAATTTAGAAAAAGTCAACGACTGGTTTTTAATTTTTTTCAGTCTTCTCGGCTTTTTCTTCCTCGGCTTTACGTTGATGATAGTTTTTATAACCAACACGTTGATTATCACCGGCATCCCATTTACGACCGCCTGTCACTAAAATACCAACAAAAATTGCCGCAGTCAAAATAATTGCAATAATTGGTGCAATAATGTTACGTGGCAAAGCAATTGCCGAAGTTAAACAAATCAAAGCCAAAACCAAGATTACAGAACCAGCGATAATACTCATACGACGTGCAATTACACCTTTACTGGTCATGAAAACGCCACCAAGAACGTATTTCAATCCGGCCGCAGCCAAGAAAATTGTTGTAGCCCAACTCAATGAGTACCAAGCCATTACATTGTTATCTGGATAGTACTTAGCTACTAATACTTGTGCCAACCATAAGCCAGCCAATACCACCAAAACAAATGGTAAGAAAATGCGTGATAATATTTTTTTGTCCATATTATATTATACCTCCTTTATAAAAACATGGCAAGAATAATCCCAACACCAAAAGCCGCTAACCCCATACCGGCCAAGGTTAATAAAATCTTTCGCCAAGATTTCGGCGTTTTAGCCGAAACTTTGCCCGTTTGTCCATTCATATATAAAGGATATTTGATTCCTTTATATTCAATATGTCCAACATAAATTGGCAACAAAGCATATTTATACGTAATATTAGTAAAGTCCAAATCAAGATGCAAATTTTCAACTCGATTTGCATCGCCATACCTTGTCGCAATTCGGCTACGGATGCGGTTCTCCATTACTTTTTTAGCTTCATTCCAACAAGTATGTGGATCCAATGTAGCTTGTGCAACGGTAAAACCAGTCAAAAAAGATTCTTGAAAGGTTTGTCCATGATTAGTGTCAAAACCATAAATCTGTTGTAAAGTTTGCGGACTAATTTCTTCATTCGCAGAAATGATGATATCATCAAAAGTTTGCGAAATAACATCGGTAATGCTACGACGCGTAGTTTGTGTTTGTGTCTTTTGTTCACCATCTACTTCTACAGTCGTAGTATTAGTCTGCACTAACGTACCAGTATATTTGCCAGTAACATTCGCATCAAAAGTAAATACTGGATAGTAAATACCATTAATTTGGCGTTCCTTTAATTGGTGTTTAAAATCAGACGGTACAAAAAAACGCTTTGACAACCAAGCACTAACTTGTTTATAAGCCTCGTCTTTGTTCAAACCAAATAGAACAACCGTATCCGGACGCAATCCTGGTGTCTCTTTAGTTTTCACCATGTTAGCCGCCCCACAATATTCACACTTAGCAACTAAATCAAATTTAGATACTACCGTTTTTGCACCACAATGTTCACAACAAACCACCGTGGCATCCTTTTTCCACAGTGGCGCGTTGTTTAACAACGTTTGCAATGATTTTTCGTTACTAATTGTCCCCGTTACTGATGCAAAATTACCGCAACGTTGACAAATCAAACCATTCTTGGACGGATTAAAAACCAAATCACCGCCGCAAATTTTACATTTTTGAACAACCTTCGTTGATGTAGACATTATAATTTATTACCGCACTCCGCACAGAATTTGGCACCAGGTTTTACCGCTGCGCCACATTTTCCGCAAACGTTACCACCAAGTTTTGCACCGCACTCTGGACAGAATTTTACTTTGGCACCGACACTGGCGCCACATTGTGAACAGAAACGTTGTCCAGCATCATTTGCATGGTCAACCTGAGACATCTTAGCAAACATTTGTCCCATATTGGCGCCCATACCCATACCAACACCAGCACCAATCATTGAACCAGCCATACCCGGATTTTTTGCTGCTTCACGCAAAGCATCGGCTTGCGCTAAACGCATTTCAACATCAGTTGTATTACGACGCATCATCAAAGCGGTATTTTTATCCAAAGCTTTTTCCAATTCTTCAGGCAATGAGAAGTTTTCGATATTAAATTTAATTAATTCTAAACCAAGATTTTTGAAATCTTCGTTTAACTCATTTTTCACACGCTTACCTAATTCGTCCAAATTAGCCGCGAAATCCAAAATTGACAACTTGCTTTCGCCAATCGCATCAGTAATTCCAGAAATTAAAATACTACGTAAATAATCAGTAATATCTTGAGTTGCAAAAGATTGTCCAGAACCGGATAATTCGCTCAAAAAGACATAAGCATCTTTAACACGGAAACTATAAGTACCAAAACTACGTACACGGACAACACCGTATTCTTTATCACGAATTGTAATCGGGTTTGGAGTTCCCCATTTCTGATTCGTAAATTGTTTAGTTGAAACAAAATAAATATCACTGCGGAATGGATTTTCAAATCCATATTTCCAAGACATTAATTTAGTAATCACTGGAATACTTTTCGTATCCAATTTATAATAACCAGGCAAGAAAACGTCCGCCATTTTACCTTGTGTTGCGAAGACAACATTTTGTCCGTCACGCACGGTTAAAACCGAACCTTTGGAAACGTAGTCATCCTTCATGTCATATTTATGGACAATGATGTTATTAGAATTGTCCTTCCACTCAATATTTTTTAGTAATCCCATTTACAATCCTCCTCTTGCGATAAGATAACATATTCTTTTAAATTGAGCAATAAATTTTAATTATGGCGATATACATAAGATATGGGCAAAATTTGCGACTTGTATGATGGCTGGGAATATTATATCGCCCGATCTGAATTAGAATATAATCAAGATCATTACACAGCTGCACTCAACGAAGCCCAGTTGGCAAAAAAATATGCCAACACAAAAGCCCGTCAAAGCGCAATTGGAATTTTTATTGCCAAATGTTACACCGCCCTGGGCGAATACGAAAAAAGTTCGCAAATCTACCGCGAATTAATTAGAGACGGAACCTATTTACCACCAATAATCATGGGTTTAATGTACAACCACCTAGAAAAAAGACAAATCAACAAAGCACATAACAATATCACCATCGTTAAACTATTCAATCAACAAGGAGAAAATGATGGCGACACTTGAAATTACATTACTATTTTTAGGTTCTATCATCGGTGCAGGATTCGCCACTGGTGCAGAGATTATAACATTTTTCGGGAACACAAATATGCCAACGTGGTGCATTGCCATCATAATCGGTTTGTCGATATTTTTAATCATTACTAGCGAAATTTTTCTATTTTATCGGACAAGCCCGTCAGTAGAGCGCTCTAAATTCCAGTGTTCCAGTAATGCAACAAAATTTCTATATATCGTGTTTGTTATGATATATTTAATACTATATACCGCCATGACAGCCGGAGTGCGCCAAATCACAAATAACACTTTCTGCATTATTTCCTTAGTAATCAGCATATATGTTACACTGCACGGTGTTCAAAAACTATCACGCATAAATATTTATCTCGTACTAATCATTGCTACCCTTATCGTAACCACAACGTTGCCACACTTACAAGACACCACTACAGCCTTCACAACATCAATTCACACAAATTCCATAATCAAACTTCTCAAACAGGGCATTATTTATGCTGGACTCAATTGTTTCATATTTCCTGAACTAATCATCAAAACCGCAAACAAATACAGTAAAAAATCATTCATTAAAGCGGGCTTTTTAACCGCCTGCATCGTATCCATTTTAGTTTTTCTAATTCTGACCACCATTCAAGCCACGCATACCCAGACAGCACCGATACCACTACTCGCGGCGGCCAACCACCACACCACTCTTATTATTATTCTACTCGCCATTCTTACCAGCCAATACACCACCTTATTTGCAATCATCCAAAGACTAAACAACACGTTTTCCATCACAAATAAAAAACCGCTATTAACAGCGGTTATTATTTGCGTGATTGCATATATAATTTCACTTACAGGATTCAACCAAATTATCCAATATGGTTACCCATTAATTGGAATATTTACTTGTTTTTACTTGCTGATTTCTTTTTTGATGAAGTTTTTGCAGTTTTTGCAGTTTCGTCAGCATTAACTTGTTCAGCAACTTCAACCTTATTTTCACCATCTAAAGCACTTAACGTTTTTTCAGCATTTAATTTATTAATCGCTTCCTCATTAACAATACCTTGAATAGCTTCAATTACAAAGGTCATTTCAACAGCATTTTTACTGTCACCAATATTCAATGTAACAGTTTTAAATCCCGGAGCCTCTTCACGAATTTCCTTGATTCGACCTAATAAACCAGAGGCCATTTTTACCTTAACGCCAGGACGCAAAGTATCCAACATTGCGACATAATCTTCTTGAGCTTTTTTCTGACGGCGTCCTTGAACTAACATCAACACCACCATACCGACTAATAAAACGCCAATTAAAATATAAGATACAATATTACTTGCCATATAGAAATTATATCGCATTTCTATTACTAATACAACAAGAAAATTACGACAGCTTTCGCATCAATCTTTTATTTATGTTCATCATCATGATAAAAACGCTCATAAAAAGCCTTTTTATAGGCCATAAAACGGTCTTCTTTAATTGCAGTTCGGATGTTTTTCACCAAATTTAACGTCCATTGGATATTATGCAACGACAACAATCTGGCACCAAACATTTCTCCTACCGTAATCAAATGGCGAATATACGCTTTAGTATAATTACGACAAGCATAACACTGACAATCAGATTGAATCGGCGTAAAATCGGCTTGGTATTTTTGATTACGAATATTGATATTACCATCATCAGTTAACGCCATACCATGGCGAGCCATTCTAGTCTGATAAACACAATCAAACATATCGATTCCATTTTCAACCCCTTCAAAAATATAATCTGGGGTTCCTGCCCCCATTAAATAATGAGGAACATCATCTGGCAGATACGGCGCCAAATTTTGTAAATGTTCTTTCAATACCGCAAACGGTTCACCGATTGCCAATCCACCAACCGCCACACCATGCTTAATATATGGTTTAGCATTTTCTAAGCTTTTTAAGCGTAAATCCTTATAAAAGTTACCTTGAATAATCGGAAACAAGGCCTGCTTTTCGTTTTTATGAGCAGCATAACATCTTTTTAACCATTCAAAAGTGCGCGCATCGGCTGCGATAACATCTTCACGGGTAGCCCCATACGGACTACAAATATCCAGTTGCATAATAATATCAGCACCTAATTTATTCTGTACATCCATATTACTTTCTGGTGTAAATTTAAAAATCTTACCATCAATATGACTTTTAAAAGATACTCCATCATCATCCAATTTTCGCAAATTAGACAGCGAGAAAACCTGAAAACCACCACTGTCAGTTAAAATCGGCGCATGCCAATTCATAAACTGATGTAATCCACCAGCTTTAGCCACCAATTCAGCACCAGGACGCAAAAAACAATGATAAGTATTGGCCAAAATAATTTGAGCACCAGCCTCCTTTACTTCCTCGGGAGCCAACCCCTTCACAGATGCCCTCGTACCAACCGGCATGAAAATCGGTGTTTCAATTTTACCATGCGGGGTGTTAAAAATTCCCGTACGCGCGAAACACTCACTTGATTTTCCAGTCACTTTAAACGAAAAATACTCATTATTCATAATTAAATTCCTTATGTGTCGCAATCTTAAACAAATCGTAGATGACATTATTTTTATCCGCTTTTAAGTATAAAATACTATATATAGCGTTTGTTATTGGCATAAATACACCATATTTTTGAGATAAATAATATAATGCTTTCGTGGTATCAACTCCCTCAGCAGTACCAATATTATCTGACAATTTATCTTGAATAAACTCTTCCCCGTAACGTCGATTGTGACTATTCTTACTAAACAGCGTTGCTTCAAAATCCCCTAAATGACTCATACCAAACGCTGTCATTTTGTTACCACCCATTTTTTCTATTAACAATGAAACTTCATAGCAACCGCGCGCCATCAAAGCACCTTTTAACGAAGATTTATCAAGTCCATCCAAAAATCCAGCCGCAATTCCCATAACATTTTTTGCCGCAGCACCGACTTCTACCCCAATTAAATCATCACTTCTTAATATCGAGATCAACGGACTTTCAAACATATTAATCACGCGTTTTATGGTTTGTTTGTCATCGCCAGAAATAATCATTACGTTAGGTTGTCCAGCAGTCAACTCTTCAATATGTCCAGGTCCAACCCATACACAGATATGATTACTATCATCAATATTTTTACGCAAAATTTGGCTTAGTCTTTCACCAGTGTTTTTATCAATCCCTTTCATGCATAAAACAAAAGTTTTATTTTGTGGATTACATTCTCCGATATTCTTAGAAAAATCCTGCATACCTTGTGCACTAATCGCAATAATGATTGTATCCGCAAAATCCAACGTTGACTTTAAATCAGTACTATAGTGTAGTGTTTCAGGCATTTCAATATAACGATTTTTCTTAGTATTCATTAATTCAAGAAACGATGGTTCACTACGCCCCCACATCGTTACATCATTGTTTAATTTTTCAATCTGATACCATGCATGGAAAGACGCCCAGCGTCCATACCCTAACACACTAATTTTACTCATATAGTATTATATCAATAATTCTAATTGCAAACAATTAAATTCTGCGCGATAATATAGTATGGGTTTATTTCACATATTGAAAAACGGTTTAACCATTGAAAAGAAAAAAGTTCAGGAAGAACCTGAACCAAACGAAGTAGAAGAAACATACGAAAAAGAAAATGCCGAAGAAGTCGTAGAAGAAGAAACGGCATCTCAACCGGCTACTACACCAATACCAGCAGCCATGCCATCAGCGCAACCAAGCTTAGAAGAACAACGCATGGAGGCTGCTTCTGTACTATTTGGTGACAACGGATTAACACACGGTACTACCCCGTCATTAATTCAAATCAATCAACAGGCACCTGTTCAACCAACAGTAGCCCCACAACCCCAACCAGAAGTTTCTACCCAACAACAAATCTTCAATACTCACAACAATCTTTCTGGCAATTTTGATAATGCATTACTTGGACACGTCAGTCCCAACCAAAATTTATTGGTAATCGCACCACAAAATTCAGCAGAAATTTCTACCATTCTAACAAACCTTGCCAATGGCAACGCTTGCATCGTTTCGTTATCCAAATTTTCACCAAACGAAGGTCAACGCTTTCTTGACTATATTTGTGGTTTCGTTAACGCTATCGGCGGTATGATTATGCAAAGATCCGCTTCCGAATTCATTTTAGCACCAAAGGGCTTAAACATTAAAAACAGTTAATTTTCATCGCTATTGGTTAAAACTTCAGCACCTTTAGCTGTAATCAGAATTGTATTTTCATAGTGCGCACTTAATTCGCCACGTGTTGAAATAACAGTCCAGCCATCTGGAGCAACCTTTACAGCATTACTGTTTCCACGGAAAATCATCGGCTCAACACATACTGCAGTGTTGGGCTGAAATTTTTTACGCACATGTTGTTGTAAACGTGAATTACGAACGATGTAATTAGGAATCAAAGGATCTTCGTGTAAATTTTTACCAATACCATGACCACAGTAATCCTCCAAAATACTGTAATTACCCAAGTCATTGATATAATTTTCAATCGTTTTACCCACAATTGCGACTTCTATTCCAGGTTTAATTTTATTCACAGCACGATAGAAACAGTTACGTGTGACGTCGATTAATTCTTGTGCTTCATCTGAAATCTTTCCAACAGGGAAAGTGCGGCATGCATCAGTACAAATACCATTAAAGCCCGCACCACAATCCACAGTGATAATATCCCCTTCCTGCAGAACTTTATCTGTCGGGATACCATGAATAATCTCTTCGTTTACGCTAGTATTACAAGCATATTGATAATCGTAAACACCTTTGAAACATGGATAACAATTATGTGCAATAATAAAATCTTCCGCCATTTTATCCACTTCTTTGGTTGTCATTCCCGCATGCAAGTTTTGGCGGATGTGTTTAAAAGTATCCGCCAAAACCTTACCAGCATAACGCATATGAGAAATTTGTGCTGCAGTCAATTGTTTCATAATTTTGCCACAACGTCCTTTACTAATGCATAAGTATCAGCCGGTGTGTTTTCCAATTTATCATGAACAATAAACAATTTATCTTTCTCGCGATAGAAATCCAAAATTTCGCCATTATTTTTCTTGAAATTTTCCAAACGCTTTTGGATGAATTCAGCTTTGTCATCATCACGTTGGTATAATTCACCACCGCATTTTTTACATTTATCAATTTTATCCCAACGCGCAGCGTGAATTGTACCGCATTGACGACACATATAACGGCCACCCAAACGGGTTTGAACGATTTCATCAGTAACATCAATCGCAATCACCAAGTCAATATCTAAAACTTTATCCAAAGCAATTGCCTGATTTAATGTACGTGGAAAACCATCCAGAATAACACCTTTAGCACAGTCAGGCTGTTTAATACGGTCTAACAAGACCTCAATGGTTACTTCGTCTGGTACCCATTTTCCAGTAGAAACATAAGATTCAACTTTTTTACCCAATGGTGTTTGTTTCGCGATTTGTTCACGAAATAAATCACCAGTTGAAATATGAACTAAGCCAAAGTCACGAGTCAAAAATCCTGCCATACTACCCTTACCGCAACCGCTGGCACCATTTAAAATAATATTCATTTTTCCCCCTTTAATAAAATAGAGGCTACTTGATTATTTCAAGAAGCCTTTATATTGTTTCATTAACATTTGATTTTGAATCGATTTATCAAATTCCAAAGCTACTGAAACTAAAACCAACATACCAATTGAAGTAAATGCAGTTGTTAAAGCATCGCCATCAAGTTGAGGAATGTTAGTAAACAACAATGATGGAATTAAAGATACGAACATCAAGAACAAAGCTCCAAAGAAAGTAATACGGTGTGATACTTTTTTTAAATAATCCGTAGTTGGTTTTCCCGGACGATAGCCCAAGATAAACCCACCATTACGTTGAATTTGTAAAGACACCTCTTCTGGGTTAAACATCAATGTTGCATAAAAATATGAGAACCCTAAGATTAATAAAGATGTTACAACAATATTAATCCAAGTACCTGTTCCCATGTAGGTTTGGTACCAATCATAAGCGTTAATTACACCCTTATTATTGAATGATAATAACATTTGCATAATCAATTGCGGGAAATTAACCAACGCAGTCGCAAAAATGATTGGCATAACACCTGTTGCATTTAATTTAATTGGAATATTAGTCGACTGACCACCATACATTTTATTTCCCTTTACTTGTTTTGCATAAGTTACAGGGATGCGACGTTCAGCCAAGTCAAACATAACAATAAATGCAAAAATAAAAACCAATAATAAAATAAAGACGATTGGAGTAACGATAGCATCAATACCTTCAGTGAAGATTCTCACAATACTGTTCGTAAAAGCTGTAACAGCAGAAGTCAAGATACCAACAAATACCAACATACTCATACCATTAGCAACGCCGATTTCAGTAATTTTATCACCTAACCAAACAGTTAACATTGTACCAGCTACCAAAGAGATTACAACCAATACCTGCACCAAGAAATCCGGAGCAGCTGACCAGCATAATGTTTTGCTACTAACGGTATCAATCGAAACAACAATTGCAATTGATTGAGCAATAGCTAAGAATAATGCAACATAACGGGTAATTGTCGCAATTTTTTTGCGACCTTCACTACCCTGTTTAGATAAACGTTGCAAGCCCGGAACTG
This sequence comes from uncultured Clostridia bacterium, assembly GCA_946630785.1. GTDB lineage: Bacteria > Bacillota > Clostridia > Christensenellales > UBA1242 > RGIG8050. The sequence continues at coordinate 12,070 of CAMOZC010000008.1, forward strand.
CTACAGATAATAATTGCACTACGATTGAGGAAGTAATATATGGAGAAATTCCAATCGCAAACCATGCGCCTTTAGACAAAGCACCACCAGTTAATGAAGACAACAAGCCTAAAAAGCTATTTGAATCTGACCCATTAACCGCATTGGAAAAGACGTCAGGATCAATTCCAGGGATTGGTAAGAAACATCCTACGCAATAAATCATCATTAATCCTAACGTCAATAAAATCTTATGACGCAAATCTTTTTGTGCAAAGGCTTCGCGCAAAGTTTTTATCATTTCTTAATTTCTCCACCTGCTTTCTTAATTTTCTTTTCAGCTTCTTTGGTCCAAGCATTAGCGGTTACTTTCAAAGCAACTTTCAATTCGCCATCGCCCAAAATTTTAACGCCGTATTCACCCACTTTAGAGATTATACCCTTTTCAAGTAAGATTGCAGCATCAACTTTACTGTTGGCTTTGAATACATTCAAATCACCAACGTTAACGATTGCATATTCTTTAGAAAAGATATTTGTGAAACCACGTTTTGGTAAACGACGCATTAAAGGCATTTGTCCACCTTCGAAACCGGTACGTAAACCAGCACCAGAACGTGCACCTGCACCTTTTTGTCCACGGGTAGATGTTTTACCCATACCGCTACCGATACCACGACCGACGCGACGTTTTTTTGTTCTTGCCAACGGATGTGGCGATAATTCATTAATAATCATGATGTTACTCCTTAAATTTTTTCAACTTTAACTAAGTGTTCCAATTTTTTGCAAGCACCAATAATTGATGGCAAATTTGGCAATTCACGTGTATCACCAGGACGACTCAATTTCAAAGCTTTAGCTGTGCGAATTTGACGTTTGGTGCAAGCGGTTAAACCATGAACCATGGTGACACGAATTTTTCCATTAGCAACAGGTTTAACAGTTTTCTTTTCAGCTGTTTTAGCTGCTGGTTTTGCTGCTGTAGAGGTTTTAACAACTTTCTTTTCAGCTGTTACGGCCTTTACTGGTGCAGTTTTTGCTGCGGTAGCCTTAGGAGCAGCAGCTTTAGTTGAGGTAGTCTTAGCTGCAGTAGCTGTTTTAGCAACACTTGCTTTTGCGGCTGTTGCCTTAGTAGCAGTTGCCGGTTTTGTTGTTTTTGTAGTTGTTTTGGTAGTAGTTTTTGTTTCTGCCATTTTTAATTTCCTCCTTAAATTTCTTCAACGGTTTTACCGCGTAAGCGTGCCACTTCTTCACGTGTACGCATTTTGGTGATGGCTGCCATAGTTGCCTTTACAACGTTCATTGCATTGGTTGAACCATAACATTTTGCAGTCACGTCTTCATAACCAGCCAATTCAAGTACGGCTTTGACTGCTCCACCAGCAATTATACCAGAACCACCCTTTGCAGGCAATAACAATACACGAGTGGTACCGAATTTACCAACAGCACGATGAGGAAGCGTTGCATTGCTAATTGGTACATTTTTAAAATTCTTTTTTGCATCACTTTCAGCTTTTTTGATTGCTTCAGTAACTTCACGAGCCTTACCAGAACCAACAGCGACCATACCTTTTTTGTTACCCATAACGACAACAGCGTTGAAACGCAAGGTACGTCCTCCGGCTACAACCTTAGTAATACGGTTAACACCAATCAATTTAGAAGACAAACCATTTTGTTCATCTTCAGATTGTTGACGTGGTTTACGAGGACCAGCATTAGAGTACATAACTTTACGATTTGTTTCACGTGCGTTAGAACGCATTTCTTTATTTGATGTAGCTAATAAAGTATCTGCACTAACTGCTTCTTTTTTTACTTGTTCTTCCATTAGAATTTCAATCCTCCTTTACGTGCACCTTCGGCGACTTCAGCCACACGGCCAGTGTAAACATAACCATTACGATCAAAGACGCAAGCCTTAATTTTCTTAGCGATTGCTGCTTTAGCCAATTCTTCGCCAACAATATTTGCAGCTTCACGTTTAGTTTTACCTTTAACCAAAGCTTTAATTGCTGGCATATTGGTATTAACTGCAACAACTGTTGTGCCCTTGTTATCGTCAATTAATTGTGCATAAATATGCAACAAACTACGATAAACGCACAAACGTGGACAAGTTGCGGTTCCCAAAATATCACCTTGTCTCTTGGCACGTTGTTTTCTTGCTAAATTTTTATTTTCGTTCTTAATCATTGTTTACTCCTTATTTTGCACCTTTAGCGCCTGATTTGCTTTCTTTACGACGTACACGTTCACCACGATAACGAATACCATACATGTGATATGGTTCAACAGGACGCAAATCACGGATATTACCGGCGATTAATCCGACTTTTTCTTTATCAATACCGCTAACAGCAACTACGGCACCAATCCCCTCTTTACCTAAATTCAATTCATTGATTTCGGCAGGGGTTAGGATTTTGAATTTAATACCAGGTTCGCATTTAACTTCAATTGGATGTGAATAACCCAAGTTCAAAACCAAATCTTCACCTTTCAAAGCAGCTTTGTAACCAACACCATTCAAAATCAAATACTTAGAGTAACCTTCGGTAACACCAGTAATCATATTTTGAATCAAACGGTTGTATAAACCATGCAATGAACGACTTAAGTTTACATCGTTTCCGCGAGTAACTTTGATTTCATCATTTTGGATTTCAACATCAATCGGTGTACGAATTTCACGCGACAAAGTATTGTTACCTTTGGTAACAGTAACTACACGGTCCGCATAAGTGACTTGCACTCCAGCGGGAATTTTAATGATCGTTTTACCAACTCGACTCATTTGTTCCTCCTTACCATACCCAAGCGAGTACTTCCCCGCCCAAGTTCTTTTCTCTGGCTTGTTTATCAGTCATGATACCCTTTGAAGTTGAAATCAAAGCGATACCCAGACCTGATAATACACGTGGTAATTCATCAACACCAGCATAAACGCGTAAACCAGGTGTAGAAATACGGCGCAAGCCTTGAATTACTTTTTGTTCACCATTTTCAAATTTGAAAATGATTTTTAACATTTTTTTACCATCGTCAGTAACGTTTTTAACGTCTTCAATGTAACCTTCACGTTTCAATACTTTGGCAATTTCTGCTTTAATATTTGAATAAGGTACTAAGACGTTTTCATGACGAGCACGAATCGCATTACGAATACGTGTTAACATATCTGCGATTGGGTCAGTTGTAACTACATTTGCCATCTTTATCTTCCTTCTCCTTTTACCAACTTGCTTTTTTGAAACCCGGAATTTCACCGTTTGCGACTTTTTCTCTGAAGCAAACACGGCAAATGCCATATTTCTTCAAAACAGCGTGTGGACGACCACAGATACTGCAACGAGTATAATCACGTACGTGACATGGTTTACCGTTTAAACGTCCTCCGCGTGCTTGTTTTTCCTTTAACGCAGCTCTAGCCATTATTTAACCTCCTTTTTGAAGGGCAAGCCTAATTCTTCTAACAATTCCATACTAGCTGCTTTATCCTTCGCTGTAGTAACGATTGTAATATCCATACCACGAACTTTCTCAATCTTTTCATAAGAAATTTCAGGGAAAACTAATTGTTCTTTAAAACCAAAGGTATAGTTACCAAATTGGTCAAAGCTCTTACGGGACAAACCAGAAAAATCACGAACACGTGGCAAAGCCACTGAAGTAATTTTATCAAAGAATTCATACATTTTTTTGTTACGCAAAGTAACTTTTGCACCATTCTTTTGACCTTGACGGATTTTAAAGTTAGAAATACTTTTCTTAGCGGTTGTAATCATTGGCTTTTGACCAGTAATCATTGCCAATTCTTCAACTGCTGCAGTTACGGATTTACTATTATCCTTAACATCGCCTAAACGAGTATTAACAACAATTTTAACCAATTTTGGTACAGCATTAACGTTACCATATTTTGGAGCCAACTTTGGCAAAACTTCGGTTACATATTTTTCATGTACACGGTTAAGGTACTTTTTACTTGCAGATTTAGCTGCGGTTTTAGTTTTCTTTACTTCTGCCATGAATTATTTTACCTCCTTAGTGGTTGCTTCAGCATCTGCTTTCTTAGCCGCTGTTTTTTTAATAGTTGATTCGGCTACGTGTTTAACTTCACGACGTTGTAATGGTTTCTTAGCAACCTCTTCCTTGTTAGCGGTTTCAGCTTCTTGCTTTTCAGCATCCTTAGCCTTAGCCTTAACAAATTTCTTATCTAATACATTACCACATTTTTGGCAAACACGATGTTTAACATCATTTTCAATTTTGTGAGCAACACGGGTTGCTTTACCACATTTACCACAAACAATTTGTACGTTTGAAATATTGATAGAACCTTCCATCTTTTTCAACTCGGATTTTTCACCTTGACGACGCATTTTTTTGTGTTTAGTAACAATATTCACACCTTCAACTTTACAGGTGTTGTGTTCAGGGTCAACTGAAATAATTTTACCTTTTTTACCCTTATAGTTACCAGCTAAAATTAAAACAGTATCACCAACACGAACATTAACTTTTTTAACTGTATTTTCCATTACAATACCTCCGGTGCTAAGGATACAATTTTCATGTAGCCTTTTTCACGTAATTCACGTGCAACAGGTCCAAAGATACGAGTACCTTTTGGGTTACCTTCTTTATCAATAATAACAGCAGCATTATCGTCAAAACGAATTACTGTTCCGTCTGGACGTTGTGTTGGAGAAACGGTACGTACAATTACGCATTTAACAACATCACCAGATTTTACTTGACCATCGGTATCACAGTTGCGAACTGAAGCGATAATTGTATCGCCAATTCCAGTTGAACGACGCCAAGAACCACCAACATTGTGAAAAGCATGCAATGTTTTAGCACCAGTATTATCCGCACAAGTCAAAATAGTTTCTTGTTGAATCATTTTCTCTATCCCCCTTACTTAACCTTCTCTACGATACGTACCAGACGGAAGTATTTATCTTTTGATAAAGGTCTGGTTTCCATGATTTCGATGGTATCACCGATTGAACATTCGTTATTTTCATCATGGAATTTAAAACGTGTAGTTTTTGTAACGACTTTTTTATAAAGCGGATGTGGAACCTTACGAGTAATTTCTACAACACCCGTTTTATTCATTTTGTTAGAGATAACGATACCACGCAAAACCTTACGGCTATTACGATTAGCCTCTTGTTTAACAACCTTTGCTTTAGGTGTTTTGGCCGCAACTTTTTTAACTTCTGCTGTGGCTTTAGTCGTTTTCGCAGCGGTTTTTTTAACTTCTGCTACTTTCTCTGCTGGTTTAGCAGCGACTTTTTTTACATTTGTAGTAGCCATTATTTAGCCTCCCTTAATTTAAGCACGGTCAAAATACGCGCAATATCTTTTTTAACAGCTTCCAATTGTTTTGGATTTTTTAATTGACCAATTGAATGTTGAAAACGTAAATTAAACAATTCTTGTTTTTTGGATTTATATGCAGCATTCAATTCAGCATCTGTCATATCGTGATAAATTTTTGCCTTATCCATTTACTACCTCCACTTTTTCCGCTACAGGCGCGGCTGGCTGTTGTTGTTCGCGAGAAACAATCTTGCATTTTACAGATAATTTGTGCATACCCAAACGCAATGCTTCACGAGCGTCAGCTTCTTTAATACCTTGGATTTCGTATAAAACACGACCTGGCTTTACAACTGCAACCCATAATTCTGGGTTACCTTTACCACTACCCATACGGGTATTAGCCGGTTTCTTTGTTACAGATTTATGTGGGAAAATGTTAATGAAAACTTTACCACCACGTTTAGTGAAACGAGTCATAGCGACACGAGCAGCCTCAATTTGATTTGAGGTAATCCAACCTGGTTCAGTTGCAACCAAACCAAATTCACCGTAAGTCAATTTGTTACCACGTGTTGCTTTACCGCGCATACGGCCACGTTGAACTTTACGTCTTTTTACTCTTTTAGGCATTAACATTGTCAGTTCCCTCCTTCTTAGCTAATTTTGGTGTGAAGGATTTTGAATAACCACCTTTGTTTTTCAATGGATTCAAATCTTTCTTTTCGCCCCCTTCGTATTTGCGTGCGCTGTAACCGCCGTTACCACGACCAGCAAATTTTCTTTCTTCACGATTGAAATTTGCACGTGGTTCACGACTTGGACGAGCAACTTCACCACTACGTACACGTTTACCTTTAACTTCACCATTACAAATCCAGCATTTAACACCGATGACACCAAAGGTTGTACTTGCAGTTGCGAAACCATAATCAATATCGCTACGCAAAGTATGCAAAGGTAAAACACCTTGTTGGTAATGTTCAGAACGTGCAATATCAGCACCGTCCAAACGACCAGACAATTGAATTTTAATTCCAGTAACACCACATTTCATTGCTTTTTGGATTGCCATCTTCATGGTACGACGCCATGCTTTACGACCTTCCAATTGAGTAGCCACAGATTGTGCAACTAAATCAGCATTGATATCTGGGTTCTTGATTTCTTTAACATTAACTTCCAAGGTTTTCGGACCAACAATTTTTTGTAATTTTTGGTTCAAAACTTGGATATTGGCACCTTTCTGTCCAATCAACATGCCTGGTTGTGAAGTATAGATGTTAACAGAAACTACTGAATTACGACGTTCAATCGCAATACGAGCAATACTGCAATTATTCAAACCAGCCTTCAAGCCATATTCATCGTTCAATAATTTACGAATCTTATGGTCTTCTAAAATGTACGCGGCAATATCTTTCTTTGGAGCAATCCAGGTTGCGTTCCAATCTTTGTTTATACCCGTACGAAAGCCATTAGGATTAACTTTTTGTCCCATTATTTAGCCTCCTTTTTTGCCGCCGTAGTTTTCTTTGGCGCGCTTGCAGCAGGTTTCTTTGCTGCGGTAGTTGTTTTAGCAGTAGCAACCGCTTTAGTACCCAACGGTTTTACAGCGTTTGGTTTCTCTGCAACTGGTTTTTCTGCCTTTGTTGCTGGGGTTGTTTTTGCTACGGTTTTAGCAGTCACTGCTTTGGTAGCCGTTTTAGTTGCAGCCGGCTTAGCAGCCTCAGCTTTTTTCACTGTGTTTTTTTCAGCAGTCTTATTGACTTTTTGACCAACTTTCAATTCGCCTAAACGGATAGTAATATGGCAAGAACGTTTCAAAATACGATCCGCACGACCGCGAGCACGTGGCATCATGCGTTTCATTTGAGGCGCGTTTGTTGCATAACATTCAGCAACGTATAAATTATCCTTCGCCATAGCTAAATTGTTCTCGGCATTTGCAGCAGCGCTATTTAAAACTTTCAATACAACTGGACTTGCTGATTTATTCAAGTTTTTCAAAAGATCAACTGCATCTTCGTAAGATTTACCACGAATCAAATCCAAAACAAATTTAACTTTAGAATTTGGAATGCGAATATAACGGGCAATTGCATAAGGGCGTTTATCGCGATTGGCTTCCCTGCGTTCTTTTCTTTCTTTAATTCCTCTGCTCATTTTGTTACCTCTCTTAACCTTTTTTACCTTTTGCTGCGATAGCTTTAATACCGCCGTGGGCTTTAAAAGTACGAGTTGGTGCAAATTCACCTAATTTGTGACCAACCATTTCGGATTTAACATAAACAGGAATGTGTTTACGACCGTTGTGTACTGCAATTGTATGACCTACGAAACTAGGCAAAATTGTACAAGCACGGCACCAAGTCTTTAAAACCTTTTTCTTGCTTTGGTCAGCATTCATTTCTTCAATGCGACGAACCAATTTTTGATTTACATAAGGTCCTTTTTTAATACTTCTGCTCATTATTTCTTCCTCCTGCTTACAATAAAGCGACTTGACGGTTTATTTTGTTTACGAGTCTTGTAACCCAAAGTCTTCTTACCCCACGGAGTAACAGGAGAAGCAAATCCGACAGGAGACTTACCTTCACCACCACCATGTGGGTGATCACAAGGATTCATTACAACACCACGAACTGTTGGGCGAACACCCATGTGGCGTTTACGACCAGCCTTACCCAACGAAATCAACTCATGATCCAAATTACCGATACGACCGATTGTTGCGTAACAAGTTTCAGGAACACGACGAGTTTCACCTGAAGGCATTTTCAAAATAGCATAACCATTATCGCGACCAGCCAAAGTTGCATACATACCGGCTGAACGAGCAATTTTAGCACCAGAACCTGGTTGCATTTCAATACAGTGAACCATTGAACCAACAGGAACGACCGACAAAGGCATTGCGTTACCAATTTTAATCTCAACCTTATCACCAGCAATAACTTTGTCACCTTTCTTCAAATCTAATGGAGCAATGATATAACGTTTTTCACCATCAACATAGTGCAATAATGCGATATTAGCAGTACGGTTTGGGTCATATTGAATTGAATCAACAACCGCTGGAACCATACGTTTATCACGTTTAAAATCAATTACACGATAGTGTTGACGATTTCCGCCGCCGATATGACGAGTAGTGATACGACCATAAACGTTACGACCACCACTTTTCTTCTTGGTAGCTAACAAACTTTTTTCAGGTTTTGCATTTCTATCAATTTCATCGAAAGTAGAAACGGTTTTAAAACGAGAACCTGAACTTCTTGGATTAAATCTCTTAATACCCATTCTTCATACTCCTTATTGCAAACTCTCGAAGAATTCGATTGGTTTGCTTTCCTTTGTTAATTGAACATAGGCTTTTTTCCATGCAGCTTGACGACCTTCATGCTTGCCTTGACGTTTTACTTTGCCTTGGTAATTAACAGTACTTACTTTTTCGACTTTTACACCAAAAACTTCTTCAACAGCGTTTTTGATTTGAGTTTTATCCGCATCAGGATGAACTACGAAAGCGTATTTTTTAGCCTTAATTGAGGCAACACTCTTTTCGCTTACCAATGGACGAATTATGATATCATGAGCGATCATTTTACACCTCCGTATTGTTTTTCAATAGTTTTAACAGCATCAACAGACACAACTAAAGTACGATTGTTAACAATATCCATTACTGATAATTGTTCACCAGTTGTAACAGATGCATTTGGAATGTTTTGTACAGCACGAATTAAATCAACATCATATGGATTTACAAACATGACTGATTGGTTTTCTAATTTTAATTTTTCAATCATCTTAGCAACCAATTTAGTCTTACTTTCTTTCAATTTCAAATCCTTGATTACCAACAATTCTTTATCCGCTAACTTAGCTGAAATTGCAGAAACAAATGCTGCAGATTTTTTCTTTTGGTTAATTTTGGTTGAGAAATCGCGTGGCTTTGGCGCAAACACAATTCCACCACCGGTAAATTGTGGACCTTTGGTCGTACCTTGACGAGCATTACCGGTACCTTTTTGACGATAAGGTTTCTTTTTATGTCCACGAACCTCTGACATAGTTAAAGTAGATTTAGTACCTTGGCGTTGATTGTTATTCAAAGCAACAGCAACTTCGTGGATTAAAACCTCGTTACGTTCGGCACCAAATACGTCCTTGCTAACTTCTAATTCTTCAACTGCTTTACCAGTTTTATCAATTACACTAACTTTCATTTGTTACCTCTCATTGCACTTTTTGCTTCTTGTACAGTAACGATACGACCACTTGGGCCTGGAATGCTACCTTTAATCATTAAGCAATTTTTTGCAACATCGACTTTTACAACTTGCAAGTTCTTAACAGTAACTTGTTCGTTACCATATTGACCTGCCATGTGTTTGTTTTTCCAAACACGTCCCGGGAATGTACGACCACCAATAGAACCTTGTGCACGATGAACTGGACCACCACCATGGCTCATACGTCCACGAGCGTTGTTCCAACGTTGAATCGCACCAGTAAATCCATGACCATGCGTATTAGCAGTAACATCAACCAAATCACCCGATGCAAATACATCGCATTTAATTTCCTGACCTAATTGATATTCGCTTGGATTTTCCGTAATAAATTCACGTAAAACTTTCTTTGGAGCAACACCAGCTTTTTTGAAGTGACCTTCTTCTGGTTTCGTAATCAAATTTTTCTTTTGATCAATTGCACCAACTTGAATTGCATCGTAACCGTCGGTTTTTTGTGTTTTAATTTGGGTTACATAGTTTGGAGTAGTTTCAACAACAGTTACAGGAATAACTTTTCCTGTTTCATCAAACAACTGTGTCATGCCAATTTTTTTACCAATTAAATACTTCTTCATTGCGCACTACCTCACAGTTTAATTTGGATGTCAACGCCCGCAGGCATTTCCAAACGCGATAACGCTTCTACGACTTTTTGGTTTGGGTTGTAAATATCAACCAACCTCTTGTGGGTGCGAGATTCAAATTGTTCGCGGCTATCTTTGTATTTGTGCGGACTGCGGATAACCGTTACTACTTCACGAACGGTTGGCATCGGCACAGGGCCAACAATTTTAGCACCATTTCGTTCTGCGATTTCACGAACACGACCACACGCTGCATCAACAGCTTGATAGTCAAATCCTGACAAACGCACACGAATTTTTTGTTTCTGTTCAGCCATTTTCTTCTCCTCTTTTTTATTTACCAAGTTTGGGTTTCCTGTTGTTGGCCGTGTGTTTCTTTTTTTTCCTTCACACACAACAGGCTTGCCAAACGCAGATTTAATATTATACGTTCTAAACCTTTTACTGTCAACACTTATTCTTGAGTTTGGCGCAATTCTTTTTTCAACGAAGCCGCACCGGCACCAGCGCATACCGCACCAGTAAACAGCACCACCGCTGCGATGAAATATGGCAACGATTTTTTGTTTAAAATTCCCGCACTAACTTGATAATCACTCGTGTTATCAACTGTTTTTAAATTATTATAAAGGCTGCACAAATGACTAATTTCTGAATTAACTTTAGTATTGTTAATCAGAGTATCCGCACGGGCAATCAAGGTACGAATTTCTAGCATCAATCGGTCGTAACCAGTAGATTGATAGTTAACCTCTGGCAAATCACGACAAATTGAAATCCAGGTTTTCAAACGTACCAAATTATCCGGCAAAGTAACTTCACACAAATCCGCACGTGCTTCTGCCAAATTTCGGCGCACAGTAGAAACCAATAGACTATGACTTGTTAATTGTTTAGCTGCTGCTAATTGCTTTTGTAATCTTTGCCAACTAGCTGTTGTATAATTATCACTGTGTAAATTTTCACAAGTAGCAATTTCTTCCGCCAATCTACTATCACTGCCGACATTAACTTCCAATGTTTCCATTAATTCACGTAATTTTTGCAAAACTTCATTACCGGTTTCTGCATCAAATTTTTCATGATACTCCACCATGTGATTGGCGGTCACAATTTTTTCATGAATTTTATTTTTCGTTTCAGTCGTAACTGAACTTGCCAAATCAGCAGCATCAATCTGTTCACAAGCATTAACTAAATTTTGTAATCTAACCCACCATGTTGCATTCTCTAAAATTGCCGCATCTTTTTCCGTCGCATTAATTTGCGCGACAATTTGATTTAGCTGACTTGTTAAGTCATCGACTTCGTATTGATACGCATCTTCAGGATGATTAATTGCCAATGCAGTATAATATAAAGTTTTAAAATTTTCCCAAAATTCAAATTTAAACTCTTGGCGCAATTCCTCGTTATCTAAATACAACGTTTTAATATCAGACAAGAAATTTTTCAAGGTGCCATCAATTTCTGACTGGGTTGGGCGCGCTGTGCTCTTGTACTCTGCCACACAAGTGCCACCGGAAATTTCTCCCCAATTCTCGAACGGAGTTTCTGATACTACGCTTGGAAACAAGTTTTCATAATTTGGCAGAACCAACCCGTTAGCATCATAGTACACATATGCTTCTGCTTCCGAACCATCAGCAGCCACAAAGGTAATTTTTTCTGCTTGAGTATTAACCACAACATTAACAGACCACGCTTCTGGTTTTGTTGCGGCATCAGTGCAAATCGCGGCACAATCAAAACTATTTTCACCGATTGTTTGCACACTTGCCGGAACAAATAAATTTGCCTTGGCACGTTGTCCCCATGCCCAGTCTAAAATTCTAGTTACTCCTGCAGGAATACCAGCACCACTACCGCCCATTACAACAGTATCGTTTTCGTTTTCTGTTGTTGTTAACAAACAAATGCCGTCATCCACACTTTGCACAGTATAAACAGGATTACTAGCAGAAATAACAAAGTTACATAACTTAGTTGATTCCGCGAATTTTTCTCGCATATTATCTGACAAACGCACTTCATCAGATAATTTTAAAGTTGTAATCTTTAAGCAACTATCAAAGCATGCTTTACCGAAAACCGCATTACTATTCACCGCGACAGTCTCCAAAGCTAAGCATCCTTGAAAAGCGCCAACATCAACAAATTGAACATTAGCAGGTAATTCAATCGCCTTCAGGTTAACACAATTTTTGAAGGCATACTCACCAATACGCGTAACACCTTGACCAAATTTCACCTGCTGTAAAGCAATACATCCCGAGAAGGCACCAGTCAAATTTTCCGCGTCACCCCTAATTTCAGTGACACTGTCTGGAATCACTACGCTAGTTAACTTGTTTTGATTACTAAAAGCGTGCTCGCCAATGACAGCAACGGGATAACTTTCTTTACCATAATTAACACTTTCAGGAATTACACATGATTCACTGTCCTCATCAACAAACTCGACCACCGTAACTTTATTATCATTTACTGTATAATAAAAACGGCCATTCTCATCCCAATGGAATTTACCGGCATCTTCGCGTGCAAAAGCAACAAAAATACATAAACCAAAAACCAATACCAAAAGTAAGGCAGACACGAACCACAGAAAGTGCATTACTGTTGCAGTATTGGTTTTAATGTAAGTTGTATTTTGTGAATTACCTTGCACTACGCTCATTACCTTCCTTTTAGACGTAGAAAATCTTCATATTCAACATGAAAGAAATCGCCTGAATCAAATAAGATAAGTTAATGTGGATATTCTTTGGATTACAATCAATCACAATGTTATTTCCCTCTTTACGGCAACCATACTGTTTTAAGATTGCAACCAAATTCTTAATTACATCAGGTTCTGACAATTCAAAAATTTGGTCCAGTTCTTTCAATGTACTACCTTCGTCGCTCAAATAAAAACGCCCATCATCTGAAACAATTAAATAAATTTCGTACAAACCAGAATCGGTTTTATACATCGGAACGGCGATTGGATACTTTTGTGAACTGATTTTACCAACTTTAATTTTATCACGAAAAAAATTCTCTAATTGTTCTTCTAATTTCATACAAAATAGTATATACCATTTTTTTTATAATTTCAAAACACATTTTACAGCTAAATCAAATAAGTGTTCACGCATATCATTACGCGCATGCCAATTGCGATAATCCCAACCTTCTTTATGTACAACGTCACCAGCGTAAAGCAATACGGCACAATCCAATCCTTTGAATTGAGCAACTGCATAATACGCCGCACATTCCATCTCCACCGTTGCACAACCCTCACGACGACGCATTTCAACTTTATCGGGAGTTTCACGGAAAGACGCATCTGTTGTCCAAGTTTTAATTTCAATAAAATCTTGGTTTTCGGCTTGTAAACATGCGACTACTTTTTGACGAACTAATTCATTAATAGCAACTTCACGCGCCGGTGGTAAATAATGATAACTGGTTCCTTCGTCACGCACTGCGGCTGTCGCCAATAAAATTTTTTCACCAGTAATGGCGTCATCTAATGTACCAGCGCCGCCACAAACCACAAACTTTTCGACCCCCATGGCCGATAAGATTTCTAACATACGTGCTGCCTGTGGTGCGCCCAACGGACAAAGCAAAACATAAATAGATTCACTCGGAGTATCTAACTGGTAAACCTCAGGACGCTTACCTTCAATGCGCAACTTAAACGCTTCAAAGATTTTATAACTAGTTTCTAATTTCACTACGACATCTTGGAAGTAAGTAATGATACAACGCTTAATTTGGCGACGTTTAGGATAAATATCCGTCTTAACCACAGTGATTGATTGACGATTGTTATCATACTCTAAAATCGGATAATCTGCTGGTTGAATATTATTTTTTAATTTTTGACCATTAACACGAGCTTCACTATTATTGGCTAACATGTTGTGAACTTCAATTTCATTCATGTTAAAATGTTACCTTTCTAGTCCACTTTTTGCAAGCATATTTATATAGCAGTGACAACCCTCATGCAAAACTTCCTTTCAATTGGACAAGACGGACTGCAACTGATTGCAACTGCAGTGCTACCAGTTTTGTTTCCTTTTTTTGTTTTAACAAGTTTAATTTTAAATTTGACTAATGTCACTAAACCATGGCTCGTTTCACTTTTAGCATATTGTTCTGGCTATCCCAACGGTACTAGATTAACGCAAGAACTTTATCGCCAACACCGAATTAATTTACCACAAGCACACCGACTATTAATTGCCACCACTACTCCTAGTCCAATGTTCGTCATTGCAACAACAGGTGTTGTTTTTCTGCAAAACATCAAATTAGGTTTTGTGATTTTTATCTGTGCCGTTCTTAGTGCAATTGTAAACTGCATTTTGTGGTGCGGTAAACAGCCACACAACATACCAAACATCACCGACAACTACCAAACCAACATTCATCGCAAAAACAACTTTTCAACGATTTTCAGCAACGCACTGTCTAGCGCGACAACCGCAATCATTAACGTTTGCGGAGTGGTTTTATTTTTTTATATTTTTACACACTTGCTACACTTGCCGATTTTCTTGAGCGGATTATTAGAAATGACTACTGGCACAGCCGCAACCATCAACCCATTCTTAATCCCATTCTTTG